>CAXYUU010000071.1:0-10988 GCA_964292015.1 uncultured Acetobacteroides sp. | reverse complement strand
ATAAAGGTATATGAAAAGAGCCTGCCCACCATGTTGGCCACCCCCTTTCACTATAACATTGGCTACAACGTACGCCCTGGGTAAACCTTTAGGGCTTCGGCAAGACATTCCATTGCAGATTTCAGATCTTCTTTTTTGAGAACGTAGGCAATACGAACCTCATTTTTTCCTAATCCGCAAGTTGCATAAAAACCAGTCGCTGGTGCAACCATTACCGTTTGGCCTTTGTAGTCAAACGATTCGAGTAGCCATTGGGCAAACTTATCGGAATCGTCGATAGGAAGCTTAACTACAGTATAGAAAGCACCTTTAGGAGTAGGGCAGTATACGCCTTCCATTTCGTTTAATGCTTTCACCATGAAGTCACGGCGCTCGATGTACTCGTTGTAAACCCCTTCGAAGTACGATTTTGAGGTTTTTAGCGCAGCTTCTGAGGCAATTTGCCCTAGTGCTGGTGGGCAAAGTCGTGCTTGAGCAAACTTTAGGGTTGCTGAAATAACATCGCGATTAAGCGATATAAGCGCACCTACACGAACGCCACACATGCTGTAACGTTTCGATACAGAATCGAAAAGAACTACGTTTTGCTCAATTCCCTTTAGGTTTAGGCACGAGTAGTGCTCGTGTCCATCGTAGCAGAATTCGCGGTAAACCTCATCAGCAAATAGGTACAGGTCGTACTTCTTTACGATGGTTGCAAGCATTTCTAGCTCCTCTTTCGAGTACAGGTATCCGGTTGGATTATTGGGGTTGCAAATTACAATCCCACGTGTCTTAGGGGTGATCAGCTTTTCGAAATCGGCAATTGGAGGTAGGGCAAAATCAGTTCCGATTGACGAGGTGATTGGCTTTACCACTACGCCTGTTTGGATGGCAAACGAGTTGTAGTTGGCGTAGAATGGTTCAGGTATGATTACCTCTTCGCCCGGATTAAGGCAGGCGCTAAAGGCAAAGGTAATTGCTTCAGAGCCACCGGTGGTAATGAGCATATCGTTTGCCGATATGTTAATCCCAATATTCTGGTAGTACTCCGCTAACCCTTTGCGGTACGATTCATTTCCTGCCGAGTGGGTGTACTCAATAACATTCTCGTCCAGGTTCTTTATGGCATCAAGGGCAACCTGAGGTGTAGGAATGTCGGGCTGACCAATGTTTAGGTGGTAAACCTTAACTCCACGTTTCTTCGCTGCATCGGCAAATGGCACCAACTTCCGGATGGGGGAAGAAGGCATGATGTTTGCTTTTTCAGATAGCTTTGGCATATTGTTTCGTTGATTACAATTTATGGTTTCTCCCTATTTAGGAGCTAAAATTTCACCTTTAATAGTTAACGTAACCATGTTGGTAGCTGCGTTAGAGTATACGTAAACCAGCTTGGTGAATACACCAATGATTTGCGAGTTGTAGGTAACCTTAATCGATCCGGTTTTGCCGGGAAGGATCGGCTCTTTAGGCCATTCGGGAGTGGTGCAACCACACGATGCAGAAACGCTGGTAAGTATCAGCGGCACCTTACTCTTGTTGCTAAATTCGAAAGTCCAAGTGGCGTTTCCCTTGTAATCTAACTTGTTGAAGTTGTGCTCAAGAGCCTTGAATTCAATTGCTGGAATTTGGGGTGCTTGCGCGTAAACCATCGATGTGGTGGCGCAAAAGATAAGCGTAAGTGCGGCAATAAATCCTTTCATCTTTGATCTCAATTGTAGTTGTAACTTAGAGGCAAAGGTATATTTTATACGGTTTAGTTATTCCTCAAAGCAAAGTTTTATTGAAGATATTCGTTAAGATTTAGCCCTGTTGTGTTTGAGTGTGCTATAGGTGTTTTTTTTACTTTAACCAAATAATAGATAAATGTACGGCTAACTTGATGCTGGTTTGATTATTTTAACGCAACTTTACGCTTCAAAATCCGAGAGTTTTTAATCTTGTGATTTACTGGAAGGTTGCAGGTCTTCGTTTTTTTTAATAGGAATTCGAAAAAAATAATAAATTTGCGCCTTACTTGTTCAGGAGTGTAAACAAAGGAGATAATCAATAAATTTTCAACCAATGCAGAATAGAGGCGCGATTACTTTTATCGCAATTGTATTAGCCATTGCCAGCTTGTACCAGCTATCGTTCACTTTTGTGGCCAATAGAGTGGAGAAGAGGGCAGAGGAGTACGCCAAGGGAGATCAACAAAAGTTGTCCAACTACCTTGATTCTATGAAGAATCAACCAGCGTACCTATTTAACCTGTATACCTTTCAGGAATGTAAGGATAGGCAGTTAAATCTTGGTCTCGACCTTAAGGGTGGTATGAACGTAACGCTTGAAGTTTCGGTTGCCGAAATTCTTAAGAGTTTGTCTAACCACAGTGTCGACACTTCGTTTGTCAAGTCTATTGCACTTGCTACGGAGATGCAGAAGACAAGTAAGGACGATTTTATCACTCTATTCGGTAAGGCCTACGGTCAGGTTGCCCCAAATGGCAAGCTCAGCAAGGTTTTTGGTACTTACGAGCTCAAGGAGCAGGTTAGACCAGAGTCGACAAACGACCAGGTGCTAACGGTACTTCGCAAGCAAGCCGATGGTGCTATTGCCAACTCGTTTAACGTTCTACGTAATCGTATCGACCGTTTTGGGGTTGTTCAGCCAAACATTCAGCGTTTGGGTAACTCGGGTCGTATCCTTGTGGAGCTTCCTGGTGTTAAAGATCCATCGCGTGTTCGTAAGCTGCTTCAGGGTACTGCCAACTTGCAGTTCTTCGAAACATACAAGCTAGAGCAAATTGCTACACCTCTTTTTGCGGCTAATGCCAAGATCGCTGAGCTTCAAAAGGCAGGCAGTCTTACTGCAAAGGAGATTACAAAAAAGGCCGATTCGACCAAGGTTGCCGCTGCTCCTGTTGCTGCTGCTGCCCCTGTTAAAAAGGCTAACAGCCTTAAAAAGGAGCTGGGTAAAGATTCGAGCAAGGTTGCTAACGCCCAACATCCGCTATTCGCCGTTCTTCAACCTTATATTGATGGACAGGGTAACGTAGCGCCAGGTTCGGTTGTGGGTAGTGCTCGCATTTCCGACACCTCGAAGGTAAACGCTTACCTTAATCTGCCTGCTGTAAAGGCTCTTTTCCCACGCGACTTAGCGCTTTTGTGGGGGGTAAAACCAACTACAACTGGTCCTAACAAGGTAGAAACCGACAGGGTTGAGCTATACGCAATAAAAATCACCGGTCGCGATGGAAAAGCTCCACTCGACGGTTCCGTAATAGTTGATGCGTCGAAGCAATTTGACGACAAGCAAGGTTCTATTGAAGTGTCGATGTCGATGAACTCCGAAGGAGCTAAGACTTGGGCTCGCCTAACAGGTGATAATGTTGGCCGTCAGATTGCCATTGACCTTGCCGGAAATGTGTACCCGGCTCCTAACGTTAATCAGGCTATCGAAGGTGGACGCTCGTCTATCTCTGGTAACTTTACCACTCAGGAGGCGGATGACTTAGCCAACGTGCTTAACTCAGGTAAGATGCCTGCTCCTGCAAAGATTGTTCAGGAAGATGTGGTAGGACCTTCGCTAGGTCAGGAGTCGATTAATGCCGGTATGGCATCGTTCCTTATCGCCTTTGTGCTGATCCTTGGCTACATGATATTCTTCTACAGCGGTGCTGGTGTTATTGCCAACGTTGCGCTTATTGCCAACCTATTCCTTCTATTTGGGGTGCTTGCCTCATTCAAGGCGGTTCTTACCCTTCCTGGTATTGCGGGTATCGTGCTTACCATGGGTATGGCGGTTGATGCCAACGTAATTATTTACGAGCGTATCAAGGAAGAGCTCAAAGCAGGTAAAGGTGTACTCCTTGCCCTTCACGATGGTTTTAGACATGCGCTTTCGGCCATTATCGATGGACAGCTAACCACGCTGATTACCGGTATTGCGCTATACATATTCGGTTCGGGTCCTGTTCAGGGATTTGCAACGACCCTTATCATTGGTATTGCTACATCGCTGTTCACCTCGCTCTTTATTAGCCAGCTTATTTTTGCTTGGTGGCTTGGTAAGGGACGTAACATCAGATTTTACACCAGCCATACCAAAAACTTCTTGGCTAATACCAAAATCGACTTCGTTGGTATTCGTAAGTATGCCTACATCTTCTCGCTAACCGTGATTGCGGTAGGTGCTGTATCGTGGGTTACTAAGGGATTCAACTACGGGGTAGACTTTACCGGAGGTAGAACGTACACCGTTCGTTTCGACCATAATGTTCATACCGACGACGTTCGTAAGGCGCTTAGCGGTGCTCTTGGCGAAAGTCCCGAAGTAAAGCAGTTTGGTGCCGCAAGCCAGGTGAAGATTACCACCAAGTACCTTATTCAGGATACCAAAAGCAACGTAGACAGCATCATCACCACGAAGCTGTACAAGTCGCTAAATGGGTTCAATAACAAGAAGCTTACCTACGATGAGTTTGCTACTACAACTAAAACGCCAATTGGTATCCTATCGTCGTCGGTTGTTGGACCAACCATTGCCGATGATATTAAGCTGGGGGCAATCATTGCGATTCTGGTTTCGCTTATTGCGATCTTTATCTACATCGCCATTCGATTTAAGCGCTGGCAGTGGGGTCTTGGTGGTGTAGCATCGCTATTCCACGATACCATGTTCGTGCTGGCCTTCTACTCGCTATTTGCCTCCATCATGCCGTTTAACATGGACGTGGACATGGCATTTATCGCTGCGATCCTGACTATCATTGGTTACTCGATTAACGATACCGTGATTATCTTCGACCGTATTCGTGAGTACAAGATCATTCATCCAAAGCGCGATTTGAAAACAAATATCAACCAAGCTATCAACAGCACGCTATCGCGTACCGTTAACACGGTAGGTACGGTAATGGTGGTACTATTCGCCCTATTCTTCTTTGGTGGCGATGTGATCCGCGGATTTACCTTTGCGCTGCTAATTGGTGTGGGTATTGGTACCTTCTCGTCTGTACTGGTTGCAACTCCAATTGCATACGACCTGTTCAAGGACGGTGAAGAGCACAAGAATGTAAACAACGAGTAAGCTTTATATCGTTATAGTAAAAGGGTCACCCATTTGGGTGACCCTTTTTGCAGTGTATGGGGTCATGTTTGGGGGATTTGCTCTCTGTTGATCCCGAAATGGGATCATGTTATGGGGTCTTCTGATTTTTTTACGCCTGCATGAGGTCATGCAAGCTCCCTCTTTTTTATGGCGACCTTGCATGACCCCATGCAAGGTCTCTTTTTTTCAATTTGGTGCTTGCATG
The DNA here is from genome assembly GCA_964292015.1 of uncultured Acetobacteroides sp. Taxonomy (GTDB): domain Bacteria; phylum Bacteroidota; class Bacteroidia; order Bacteroidales; family ZOR0009; genus Acetobacteroides. The sequence goes on along the minus strand of CAXYUU010000071.1, from coordinate 5,710 downwards.
ACCTCATGCAAGGGCTTTTTTCGATGATTTTGGGCATAAATGAGGTCATTCAGGAGGATTTTGCCCTAAAATAGGGCATGTATGACCTCATTTAGGCACTTTTGGGGCGAAAATAGGGCTTGCATGACCTCATGCAAGCAACTTCTGGTAGCAGATACCCAAAACATGACCTCATGCAAGCTCTACAGTATGCCACAAGGGCATGTGCCTCCAACGTTCGTAGTTGGGGCAATGGCGCTTGCTGCTGCTTGTCGGATGGCAGTCGCCATTCTGAAGGCCTTTCCGAAAGGAGGGCTGCTGGTTTTGGGCATTACGGGGTAAGGCCTGCCGGGTTTGGGGATTGATTACGGTAGCGGGTTATGCCGCCGATCGTAAAAATCGGGCCGATGGCCGTCCATTTTTACGCTTCTTATTCCTATCTTCGCATGCCATGTGCGGCAATTTACGGCACCCTTGGGTTGGGCGCTGCCGCGTAACGGCGGCATCAACCCATTGACGACACGTTTTATACGGATGAATCCAATGATACAAGTTAGCGATATTCATAAAGAGTTTGGCCAGCTCGAGGTGCTTAAGGGCATCAACCTCGAAATTGAGTCGAATCAGGTGGTAACCATCGTAGGAACTAGCGGTGCGGGCAAAAGCACGCTGCTCCAAATTATGGGAAGCCTCATGAAGCCAACATCGGGCGATATCCTCATCGAAGGATCGAGCATTTGCGGGATGAGCGATAGGGCGCTATCGTCGTTTCGGAACGAGAAGATTGGCTTTGTATTCCAGTTTCACCACCTGCTACCCGAGTTTACAGCGCTCGAAAACGTCTGCCTGCCGGGCTATATCGCCCGTAAGAATACCCGGGAGGTGGAGCATCGGGCAAAGGAGCTGCTCGACCTGTTGGGGCTGTCGCATCGGCTCACACACCGTCCACAGGAGCTTTCGGGTGGCGAGCAGCAGCGCGTAGCGGTAGCTCGGGCACTCATCAACAACCCTTCGGTGATCTTTGCCGACGAGCCATCGGGTAACCTCGACTCGCATAACAAGCAGGAGCTGCATAGCCTCTTCTTTAAGCTGCGCGACCAGTTTGGGCACACCTTTGTGGTGGTAACGCACGATTTTGAGCTTGCGAGGATGTCCGACCGCATCATCACCCTAAACGATGGGATGGTGGTTCATGAGTAACGATCTAACCGCACTTAAGCAATACCTCGATGAGCAGTACCACAAGTACTGCCATTCTGCTTTTATTGAAGACGATCCGGTCCAGATCCCGCACCTGTTTTCGAGCCAGCAAAATATCGAAATTTCGGGCCTTTTTGCCGCCGTCTTTGCCTGGGGGCAGCGGCCAACGATTATCGCCAAGTCGAAAGACCTAATGGCCCGAATGGACAACAATCCCTTCGACTTTATTACCAACCATACCGAGTCGGACCTGCGCGTGCTGAAGGGATTTCGGCATCGCACCTTTGGCGAGGCCGATGCCGCTGGCTTTGTACGGGCGTTAGCCTCCATTTACGGCAGCTACGCCACCATGGATGCCTTTCTTATCGCCCAGCAGGCCGATACGGCACTGGCGGTAATTCGTACCCTTAGGCATACCTTCGAGTCGACGCTTGGCGTTCCACCATCGACCCTACGGCATGTGGCCAACGTCGATGCCGGATCGGCCGCCAAGCGGCTCAACATGTACCTCCGGTGGATGGTGCGCCCCAATAGCGAGGGGGTCGACTTTGGACTCTGGAAGGCCGTATCGCCTGCCGACCTGCTTATCCCTCTCGACCTGCATGTGGGCAACGTATCGCGCGAGCTGGGCATCCTTACCCGCAAGCAGAACGACCTAAAGGCCGTGATCGAGCTCACCAACCTCCTGCGCCAGTTCGATCCTACCGACCCGGTAAAGTACGACTTCGCGCTCTTCTCCTTAGGAGTAAGTAAAAATCTTTAGAACACAGATGACGCTGATTTTACTGATTTACACAGATTATTTTTTTATTTTTACTGTGGATCCCATAAAAAAGGTGTTGTGTACGTAAGTTCTAAGCAAACGGAGGTGATCATTAAAGCCTACTATGCTGTTTACAATGCATTGGGTTATGGATTTCTAGAGAAGGTGTATAAAAATGCGCTCTGTTACGAGTTGAAATCGTTGGGTTTAGAGTGTCAGGTTGAGCATCCTATAAAGGTTTACTATTGCGGCAAGCAAGTTGGCGAATACTATGCCGATATTATTGTTGATGGTAGTATTATTCTAGAGTTGAAGGCTTGTGAGTCTCTTAAGGAGGAGCATGAGTTCCAGTTAATAAACTACCTAAAGGCAACAGATGTAGAAGTAGGGCTTTTGCTGAATTTTGGTAAAACACCAGAAGTAAAGCGGAAAATTTACACGAACGATCGTAAGAATGGCGCTCGAAAACAGTAGAAACGAGTGGAGGTTAGTCCATCTTTTACTTGTTTATAATGAATAGGAGCGAGTAGGCTCTGCTTTTTGAGGAGTAGTAGCAAAATATTAGCCGATATTTGGAGGGAGTTCTGCTGGAAGTTATTAAAACCAAAACAGGGAAAATCTGTAATATCAGTTTAATCAGTGTTCTAAGACATGGCAAATAGTTGGTTTCAGTTTAAGCAGTTTAAGGTAGAGCAGGGCAAGACCGCCATGAAGGTAGGCACCGATGGGGTGCTGCTAGGCGCGTGGGCCAACGTGGCTGGTGCCGCGTCGGTACTCGATGTTGGAACCGGAACGGGCTTGATTGCCCTTATGCTGGCTCAGCGATCGGAGGATGCGCGTATAGAGGCCATCGATATCGATGTTCATGCCGTAGAGCAGGCCACTGAGAATGCGCTTCAAAGCCCGTGGCCCGACCGCATTGCTGTATCCATAGCCGACTACAATACCTTTAGGGAAGGAGAGGAGGTGCACTACGATCTTATTGTTTCCAACCCGCCCTACTTTAAGCAGTCGCTTAAGCCATCGGTCAAATCGAGGGCATTGGCACGGCATGACCACATGCTATCGCACGAAGCGCTTATCGACAGCACCGTTCGGTTGCTGAATGATACCGGGCGTATGTGCGTTATTTTGCCCTATGTCGAGGGTAGCGTATTTGTTGCCCTTGCCGCCTCGAAGGGACTCTTCTGCACCCGTAAAACCAACGTATACCCAACACCAGGTGCCGACATCAAGCGCTTGCTCCTCGAATTTACCAAGGTGCATACCAAAACCATCGAAGACAACCTCGTTATTGAGGAAAACGGACGGCATTTGTACTCGAAGGAGTATTTAGGGTTGACAGGGGAGTTTTATTTGTTTGGGTGAGCTGATCAGAATCATGTGACATGGTGAAGTATAGCTATATATTTACTAATTGAATTTACACAAGGAGGCCACCACAAATTTTATTTTGGGTGGCCTCCTCTAATTGTATGTTGGGATAAAATTACCCTCGCAATTTATTGCTAATTAAGGTAACTCTATTACTTCCGTTGCGTTTCCAAAAGATCCTGAGGCAACTGTAAATTTTAGGGTTAAGGACACGGTTTTGCCCACATGGGTGCTCGAAACAAAAGTTTCGCTCACCATACCATAAGTAGGATGTTTGTATCCAGTTTGTTGAATGTCGAAGCTATTAACCAGCCCATCAGATCCTAATCCAAAGAGAATATCATAATCTTTAGCATAGCAATCTTTGAGTTTGTAGTATTCTACGCCACCATTGGCCTTGTATACAGGTTGTTTCCATGAGTCTTCAAAAAATTCTGAAGTTAAAGTGCCATCCCCTATGTAGGTGAATGTCAACTTCATCTTGCCTGTAATAGTTATGCTTCCCTGTTCTTTTGCAGATAAACTTGTAGGATCAAGATTAAGTTTTATGGCATACGTTTTACCCGGAGTAAGTGATCCATAAGTATAATGTAATTCTACAGTAGAGGTGTTTTTGCCTGCTTCGAACGATACGTTTGGAGAGGCTAACGTAAATGAATTCGTAGCGTCAGTAATTGTAACTGGAACTAGGGCCGCTTCTTTAGCATTTCCTCTGTAAGCGGTAACCAGAAGTTTACCGCCATCTTCTAAGGCAAATTCTTTGTTAAGAACACTTGAAGTAAAGGATACATCAGCTATTCCTGGATTTTTGTAAATTGCCTTTTCGGCATCGGTATTGCATGATGCAAAACAAGTTGCTAGAAAGGAAACAATTATATATAATTTGACATTTTTCATGTTGATCATTTTTTTTAATTGTTTTTAAAACGGATTTTGATCCTTGGTAATATCCAAAGCTTTATTTCCATCAAATTCCGATTGAGGAATGGGTAGTACAAACTTTTTCGCTCCAGGATCAGTACCTGTTCCAACTAATTTCTCTGGATGGTTTGAACCTGTGTAAGTTCTTGTAAATCCTAGTTTTAGACGTTTTATGTCAAATAAACGACCGGCTTCACCCCAAAGTTCAATACGGCGTTGGAATAATATTTCGTCCATCAACGTAGTTGGATCAGCATGGGTGTCTGTACTGTAGGTAAGCGCATCCGTTCTTTGTGTTAATCGGCCAGCCATGGCTGGGTCTCTTAAGGCACCAAGTTCAAGAAGTAGTTTACGAGCTTCACTCCAGTGACTTTGTCTACATTCAGCTTCTGCTTCGATTAGTAACATCTCTTCAGCACGTAGGTAAATATAGTCACCTGTAAAGTCAGAAATATTCTTGTACTTATACTTAAGCTGTACGTAGCTGCAGTTTATACCTGTAGCTGCATCAGACGCAAGCTTACCTTTCCACCATCCCTTACGAGCATCAGTTGCAGGAATCTTGGCGTATAGAGATGCGTCGATACATTTTCTCGATTTTATTCCGTAGCCAGCAGCTGTAACTACTGCTGCTGTAGAACCTGGGTCTAAATGACAAAAGAATGTCCCCCATCCACCTGATATGGCTTCAGTAGCAATAACTTCGCCGCCCCACATCACCGATGTCATTCCGATGCTATTAAATCCAGTGTATAGGTCGCTACTTTTTGTAAGAGTAAGGCCTGGTTTGGTTCTGGCTTCTTTTGCAGCAGCAGCAGCCTCTCCAAATTTTTCTTCAGTTAAAAATACTTTAGCCTGAATGGCTTTGGCAACGTAGTAGTCTATGTTCGACTTGTGGCTTTGTGCAATGCCTGCTTCTTTTAGGTAGGTCGTAGCCTTAAGTAGGTCTGCATCAATTTGGGCGTAAACTTCTTTTAGAGTTCCACGTCCTTTACCTTCAGTTGCTGATGTGGTAGGTTCAGTATAAAGAGGTACTCCTAGTTTATCCTCATTGCCAACGTAGGTTTGTTGAAAAAATAGGGTCAGGTAGTAGTATGCGTATGCCCTTAATGCAATTGCTTGTCCCACGATATTTTTAATCTCTAAGGGCGCTCCTTTTAAGGTGCTTTCAGAAGCAATAATATAATTGGCGTTGGAAATTATTTTGTAGTAGAAGTTCCAAACTCCATACGGACGCCATGACGTGCTGGTGTAACGGCTGTGAACATCGAACTTGTAGTCGAAATAAAACCAGCCACTTCCCATTTCGTGCTGAACATAATCTTCACCCATTAAGTCAGCAACTAGATTGTGAGATACAATACCAAAGTTTTGCTGAGTATTACCAGTTGTTCCAAACCAAGTACTATTTGGCAAGTAAAGGCCTTTGTATATACCGTTCAACGCTACAGTAGCGTTTGTCGTATTGGTGAA
>CAXYUU010000070.1:0-11051 GCA_964292015.1 uncultured Acetobacteroides sp. | reverse complement strand
ACCGGACCAACCCTGGTCGTTTGGCTGCTGTGGAGGATTAAGGTGGTAAAAAGGTTGATGCTATAAAATGGGGAATTGGGAGGTGGTGAGCCATATTAGAACTCCTATTGCACTGATTAAGCGGATTTGCACAGATTTATTTAGTGAGGAGTTAGGGTTGGATGGAGAGCAGGACATGGAACGATATATTCGATTAAATCCCAATCATGTCACGCCTGCTGCTATTCTACTAAATCATCGGCTAACTCGCCAGGTGGCTTGTTCTGAGGCGAGACATTTTATATGTTTGCTAATCAGTTAGTAGTTACCATTGTAAAGTTGCACGTAAAATGAATAATCTCCATCTCGACATAAAAGTATCCATGCAACAGCTGGTGGAAATTGTCAAGCAGCTGTCTCCTCAAGAAAAGGCAATGCTTAGTAGTGCCATGTGGGACGATAGTGCCGACATCCCTCAAGAACATCAACGCATGGTAGCGGAACGAATTGAGGAGTACAACCAAAACCCCTCGGGTATGCTCAATTGGGATGATGCGTCTCAATTGCTAAAGCCATGATACCCGAGTATAAAATTGAAATTGCCCCTCAGGCATTAAGCGATATCCAGCAAGGTACTAGCTGGTATAATGGTCAACAGCCAAATCTCGGTTCTCGCTATCAGAATCAGGTGAAAGTTCAAATTAATTCGCTAAAGCATAGTCCGCACAAGTTTAGGGTGCGTTATGGGATGGTACGCTGCATGCCTATCAAGAAATTTCCATTCTTAGTTCACTTTACTATCGACGAAAATAGTCGAAGTGTAAAAGTGTTTGCGGTTTTTCATACCAGCAGAAATCCAACGGTATGGAATAGGTAAGTTTAACTCGTAACGTATCAGCAAAAAAAAAGCGACTGATACCTGGGTACCAGTCGCGGAATTCTTAAGGTTGGCATGATGCTGTAAAGAAGGTGTTTCGAGCGAGAGCATTCCTAATTTGACTTGCTCCTTAGCGTTAAGACCTTCAGTGTAGCGGATTTTGTGCCTATATTTTTATCCTTGTCCTATTCTTCCTATGCCGAAGGCGAATTGCCAAATTCGATGGTGAGGTTGTAGATAGCCGCTCTCGAATCATCAACAAGCGGTTCGTTGTTGGCGATCATATCGCGAACAATTTCGCTAATTAGCTCCTGAATTTGCTCTACCGCCTCCTTTTCGGTTGGCGCTTCAACGTAGCAATCTTCGAGCGATGGGGCAACTGCCAGGTACATCTCTTCGGCAGTTTGCTTTACCATGATTTTGTAGGTTAAATCTTTCATTGTAGCCATGATATTATCGGATGTAAAGTAGCGAAATGGGCTTGTCGTTAATCTTATCGCCAGCATAGTACACATGCTCGAGGTATAGTCCCGATGGTGGTACCGTATACTGTGCGGGCTCATCGGAATGCCTGTCGAAGAAGCTGCGTAGCTTGGCCGAGTTAATGTTTCCCCGTCCAACCTCTATCAGCGTCCCTACCATTCGGCGAACCATTTTCCATAAAAAGTGCGATCCCACCACGTGAATCATAATCGAGTCGCCCTCGCGGTACACATCTACGCTGATGACCTCCACCACGGTCGATTTAGTTTCGGCATCCTTATCGCTAAACGAGCTGTAGTCCTTCATACCCACCATCATTTGGGCCGCCTGCTGCATGGCAGCGAGGTTTAGGTCGTCCTTAATCCAGTAGGCGAACTTTTTTGCAAAAGCTGTTTTACGGGTAGCAATCTGGTACATGTAGCTACGTGCTACCGCATCGTAACGGGCATGAAACTGTGGTTCGGCCTCCTCGATGTTGATAATAACTATCGATGCCGGAAGGTTGTCGTTGAGCTTGTAGCGCATTTGGGATAGGGGCAGCTTGGTGGATACCTCCAAGTGGGCAACCTGTCCGAGCGCATGAACCCCCGAGTCGGTTCTTCCCGATCCGTAGAGCTCGAACTTGTCGGTGTTAAACACCTCGCGGCAGGCATCCATAACTTTTCCCTGAACGGAGCTGTGCCCCTTTAGTAGCTGCCATCCGTGGTAGGACGATCCGTCGTATTCTATTGTAAGCTTAAAGCGTGACATTCTTTTCTATCTGGGGCGAAGGTACGCAGAATCGGTCGATTTGCGAAAACATGGTACGCGAGAACGCTGAAAATACTGACTTTCGTCAGCTAAATTGGGAAAAGAAATATGGTTGAATAGGGTGATCTGGACGTTTTGCTCAGCTCAAATTCTTGGTGAATATCTACTAGTATATGCTGTGCTTAGTGCCACTGTTCAATTTAATTCCTAAGGTCTTTAGCAATTCTTCTCTTTAATTTCCTTACTAAATATCCGTCTTTGTCCGATCCTTGGTGAAAGTAGGTTATAACGCCCTCCCTATTAATGACCATATTGGTGGGAAACGCGCATATGTTGCTAGCCTGTGTCTCTTTCATTGTTATAGGAACAACATGGTAGCCCAACTTGGTTGTCTTTAAGAATTCGGTTAGCTGCTCTTTGCTATTTTGCCCAAACGAAATAAAAAGAATATCGTTACGATCCTTATACGAATCGACTATCTTGTTAAGGTATGGGATTTCTTCTCTACATGGGCCGCATGTAGTAAACCAGTAGTTTAGGACAACAACCTTACCTTTCATTTCGGCAAGATGTAGGGTGTTGCCGTTTATGTCGGTAACGGTAAAGTCGGGATGTTTTGTCCCCACCTTTTGGGCATTCTCTGCATCTTGTTCTTTAAAATAGTTACTGTAGAAACTCCTGTTGAAACTCGATTGATTACCGGCAAGGTAAAGCGTGCTGGTGTCTCTGAGATGTTTGGGCATGAGGAAGCAGTGACCGTTTCTAATACTGTCGATAATGGTGCTGAGCGTTACCACCTTTTCGTTGCTATCGAGTATGGTAACGTTAGCTAACCGTTGATGGTTGTATAAGCTGTCGATGTTCTTTTTATTGACATACCTCTGTGCGCTAGACGATAGGCAAATGGTTAGCAAGATGGTGAGGGTTAGTAGGTGTTTCATATTAAGTAGGTTTAGTGATTTGTAATCTTTTATTTCAGGTCAAAAATAGTATTAAAATTAGGAGTTTGCCTATTCTACTTTGCAGTGTGTGGTTGTATGGTTTGTACAAGTTGTCGGTAGTAGGGGTGTTTTATCGGTTTTATTTTAACGAAGAAGGGGTATATGGCCATTTCGTATTGTACTTTTTTGACAGCATTATGGGGACAAGGCAAGGGGTTGTACTATTTTTTTGCAGTGAAATGGAACTCCCTGTATTTTGTGTAATTTGCAGGATGGTAGATGAATTGGATGTGGGGTGATCGATATACTACCTTCTGTATTGTTCTGCTTTAGTGGACGTATGGTGCTAATTTCACGTTTATGTTTCTTTTGAATTTGAGTTAGAGTTAAGGATTGTTATATTTGGGCATTCAAGATGTGTGTATTTTCCAAAAGAAGTACATCTGCTACAATATAAGTATACAAAATAAGGTTATGGCTGTAAGGGATGAAGAAATATTACTGGTTGAACGGGTGAAGAGGGGAGATAAGCAATCCTACGAACTCCTTTTCAATAAATATATTGAGGCCCTCTCACTTCTTTCCTTTCGAATTGTGCGAAATCGAACGGTAGCAGAAGAGGTGGTTCAGGACTTTTTTGCGCGGTACTGGATGCGTAAAGAGGAGATCACCATTTCAACCAGCTTTAAAGCATACGCCTTTCGCTCTGTACATAATGCATCGTTAAATGCCATTCGTAACAACCATAAGTTTACCTCTTTTGAGAATCTGGCCAACACTATCGAAGCCGAGGAGATGATTCCGGAGGATTTGATAGATGGCGAGCTGTTAAAGAAGGCAGTTGACTCATTGCCCTTACAGTGTAAGAATGTTTTTACGCTAGTTTGTGTTGAGGGTCTTTCGTATGCCGAGGTGGCCGAAGAAATGGGTATATCTGTAAATACCGTGAAGGTTCAAATAAGCAAAGCGTATCGTCGGTTACGAGAGCAACTTTCGAGTAAAGTTTTAATAAGTGTTATAATTATGTCTTTTATTTAATTATTATTCACAAAGTATAATACTTTTTGATGGTTGCTGTGTCTTCGTTCCCATAAACACGAAACCATGGAAAGACCAAATCTTCCCGAAAGTGATTGGGATCGCATTCTAAAACATGTTGACAGTGATTCGCCCTACGACGAATCTTTTACATGGTGGATCGAGCAAAGCCATGTGAGAGAGGCGTTGTACGAGGAGTTGCTGCTAATACAAAAGAGTGCTTCGTTGACACTTTTTGCCGATTCGGGCTACAAACGAAAGGTTTGGCAATCGGTTTTAAATAAAATTAAGGAGCAGGAACAGGTGAAACGCCTTAAGAAGAGGACTCAATATTTAAGAGTTGCCGCTGTTATTCTACCTTTTATTTTTCTGAGTGCAGGTTTTTGGATAGGTAGCAAGTTTACAAGGAGTAGTGACGAACAGTATAGCCGCTACCTGAATGATTGTGTCAGCAGTATTGAACCCGGTTCAAAAAAGGCAAAGCTCATTCTTGCCGATGGTACCACTGTTGATCTGAGTAAGAATGTTTCGCTTAAGGAGTCTGATGGAACAGCTATCGAAAATAATTCGGATAATGAGCTTTGCTATAATGGAGCGAGTAGCCATTCGGCCGGAAAAATAAATACGCTTGTTGTTCCTAAAGGAGGGGAGTACCAGTTGCGGCTATCTGATGGCACTAAAGTATGGCTTAACTCCGGATCTACACTTCGGTATCCGACCGTTTTCGATTCCAAAAGAAGAGCGGTTACGCTCGAAGGAGAAGCCTACTTTGAGGTAACTAAAAATAAGCATCTGCCATTTTCGGTTAATGTGAAAGGGTTAGACCTTGTTGTTTTGGGCACTACGTTTAATGTTAACGCTTACAATCCTGCTAAGGGTATTAGTACCACTCTTGTAGAGGGTAAGATTAGCATGGAAATGGGGGGGGGTAAGCGTTACACCATTAAGCCATTGGAAAATATTACCTATAATTTCGAAAGTGAAACCTATACCATTGAGAAAAATGTTGATGTTTCGCTATTTACCTCTTGGAAGGATGGGTTGTTCTGGTTTGAAAATAAGCCTTTAGGCGAGATAACGGATCGTTTAAGTAGATGGTATTCTTGTGAAATTGTATACAAAGATGAAAGTCTTCGCAATATGAAATTTACAGGTCTTGCAGAGAAGAAAAGGCCAATAGAGTATTTACTAGATTTAATTTCTGAAATAAAAGATGTTGACTATGAAGTGAAAAATGGTATTGTTTTTATTGCAAAACGAAAAGTAGTGCAATAAAAAGGAAGGTGCTACGAACACCTTCCTGAGAATTCTGATTTCGTTTTCCTACCAGAAGATTGGTAGGTGATTATTTACAAAATTCAGTCCAAATTTATGAAAAAACTATGGCTAATTGGTGTCTTCTTAAAAAAAAGGGGATCCATGCATGCTTTTAGGGTACCGTTGGTTATTTTGCTGTTGGCGTGTACTTTAAATTCATTTGCAACGTTAAGCTATGCTCAAAAGACTAGGCTTAATATCAGTTTAACGAACGCTCCAATACATAAGGTATTTGAGGAGATCAAGCGTCAAAGCAGTTTTGAACTATTTTTTAGTAACGACGACTTGGATGTTAACCAAAAAGTTACGGTGTCGGCTAACGATGCAACGGTAGAAGAGGTTTTAAAACAGGCTCTTGGTGCTGGCTATTCGTTTAAGATCGTTGATAAAAACATTGTTATTGATGTCGTAAATGTTAAGAAATCAAAGAAGGTAGCTCCCGTACTTCAAAATCGAAAGATTAAAGGAAAAGTAGTTGATAAGAATGGGCAGGTATTGCCTGGAAGTACCGTTAAAATTGTAGGTACTGGTAAAGGGGTATCGTCTAATGCAAACGGAGAGTTTGAAATAGAGGTGTCTGGTGCGGTAAAGCAGCTCGAGGTATCCTTTATTGGGTTTTTACCTTCGATAGTTTCAGTAGAGAAAAATTCTAACTTCGTTGTAACTCTTTCCGAATCTAACCAAAAGATTGACGAGGTTGTAGTTACTGGATACCAACGTGTAGATAGGAAACTTTTTACCGGTTCGGCAGTTAAGGTTACCGCCGATGATGCCAAAATTGATGGTGTTACCGATGTTGGTCGTATGCTCGAGGGCCGTGCTGCTGGTGTAGCGGTGCAAAACGTCTCGGGAACTTTTGGTGCTGCACCAAAAATTCGTGTACGTGGCAACGTTTCCATTTACGGCGATTCTAAACCTCTTTGGGTTGTAGATGGTGTTGTACTGGAAGATGTGGTGAGCGTTTCACCTGATGAGCTTTCATCTGGGGATGCAGTTACCCTTATCAGCTCGGCAGTTGCTGGACTTAATGCTGACGATATTGATAATTTTCAAATTTTAAAGGATGCCTCGGCTACTGCCTTATATGGGGCTAGAGCAATGAATGGGGTTATTGTGGTAACAACGAAGAAAGGGCATAAAGGGGCTCCTATAGTTTCTTATACCGGCAACTTTACCGTTCAAATGAAACCAACTTACGATAGCTACAACATCATGAATTCTAAGGATCAGATGTCGGTATATCGCGAGTTGGAGCGTAAAGGATGGCTTAACCATTCGACCATATCACGTAGTGATGATGGGGGTGTATATGCCAAGATGTATGATTTAATTAACACCTATGATCCTAAAACTGGTTTTGGTTTAGAGAATACCCCAGAGGCTCGTGATCGTTTTTTACAAAAGTACGAGATGGCCAATACGGATTGGTTTGGCATGCTCTTCAAAAATTCACTCTCTCAAGAGCATTCTATAAGCATTTCATCGGGTAATGAAAAGTCGCAGTACTACGTTTCTACCAGTATTTATAACGATAATGGTTGGACTATTGCTGATAATGTTAATCGGTATACCGGAAATTTTAAGGGAACATTTAACCTTACCGATAGGCTTACCGCCAGCTTGTCTTCTTCGGGTTCGTATCGCGAGCAACGTGCACCAGGTACGTTGAAGCGAGTTCAAAATGTCGTAGAGGGAACGTTCGAACGCGATTTTGATGTTAACCCCTACTCTTATGCTCTGAATACCAGTAGAACGCTTCGTGCTTATGATGATAATGGTGATCTAGAATATTTCAGACGAAATTATGCTCCGTTTAATATTATTCAAGAGCTGGATAAGAATCGGTTGGATGTGAAAATGCTCGATTTTAAGCTGCAAGCCGATCTTTCCTTTAAGATTGCCAGCTGGTTACAGTACGATTTTGTTGGATCTATGCGTTGGGTACAGTCTAGCCGAGAGCATAGCATTAAAGAGGGATCGAATCTAGCCGAGGCGTATAGAGCTGCAGGTAGTGCTACTATCAGAGATGCCAACCGTTTTTTATACCGCGATCCTGATTTCCCTGAAGCAGAAAAGATAGTTGTTCTTCCTTCGGGTGGATTCTATAATAGGGATGAAAATAAGCTGACCAGCTACTACCTACGCAATACCTTAACCTTTAACAAAACGTTCAATGACGATCACATGGTGAATGTGCTCATGGGACAAGAGGTGAGGTATGCTGATAGGCAAACCTTATTTAATAATGGGTACGGATATCAGTTCGAAAAAGGTGGTGTTCCTTTTGTAGACTACCGCTTGGTTAAGCAGATGATCGAAGGAGGTTTCGACTACTACGGTATGGGATGGGATTATGACCGTTTTATTGCGGCATTTACCAATGCAGGTTACTCGTATAAGGGTAAGTATACCTTTAACGGAACCATTCGTGTGGATGGTTCGAACCAGCTAGGAAAATCGAAAAGTTCCAGATGGCTGCCTACTTGGAATGTGAGCGGTTCGTGGAATGTTCAAAACGAGGAATTTGCTAAGAAGTTTAGTGCAATTAGCCGTTTAACGCTTAGAGCGGGTTATGCCATGAATGCCAATATGGGACCAGCACGTAACTCTACGGTAATTCTTAAGAATGGCACGTCTGATAGACCTTACACACAGGATAAAGAGGCGCTCATTAGTATTGCTAATCTCGAAAATAGAGATCTTACGTGGGAAAAACAGCACGAAATTAATCTGGGATTAGACTTGGGTGTTTTCGATAATAGGCTCTACATGTCATTTGTTGTGTATCGACGTAACGGTTTCGTCTTGTTGGGTTATATGGATGTTGCGGGTTGTGGTGGCGAAACATCTAAGTTCGCCAACTATGCCAACTCTCGTTCTCAAGGGTTTGATTTTTCGTTGGGCGGTAAAATTATTAACCGGTCAGATTTTTCATGGTCTTCTAACGCAACCTTTGCCTATAATACCTCCGAGATTACCAAGTTGAATACTAAAAGTCGTATTTACCAGCTTACCAAGTCTGAGGGTGGCCCTAAAGAGGGGTATCCTGTGCGCGGACTATATAGCGTTCAGTTTGCTGGGCTCGATGGAACTGGGGTTCCTATGTTCATAAATGAAGAAGGAGTTAAGGATTACGGTGTTTATACCCAAAGTGACATTACCAAGTATTTGAAGTATGAAGGACCTATTGATCCGAAATTTTCGGGTGGTTTCTCGAATACGGTTAAATATCAGAATTGGACGCTTAACATATTTATGTCGTACCAAGGAGGTAATAAAATTCGCCTAAATCCGGTGTTTAAGTCAACCTATAGCGATATCGACGCTCTTCCTAAAGAGTTTAACGACCGATGGACACTTCCTGGTGATGAACTCTACACAACCGTACCAGCGATCGTATCGCCTAGAGAAGAGAAGAGAATCGATGGAACCAGCTTGTACCCTTACCAAAACTACAACGTATCTGATCAGCGGGTTGCTGATGGTGGTTTTGTTCGGTTGAAGAATGTATCGGTATCTTACGATCTTCCAAAGCTACTTATTGGTAAGCTTGGGTTTAAGGCTGCCTCTGTTAAGTTTGCGGCTGTTAACCCTTGGTTGATCTACTCCGATTCGAAGCTTAACGGACAAGATCCTGAATTCTTTGGTTCGGGTGGTGTTGCTTTACCTGTACCTAAGCAGTTTACATTTACTCTTAAACTAGGATTCTAACTTTTGTTTACTATGAGAAAAATAATATTGGGAGCTGCCGCAATAGTTGGAATGCTACTTTTCAACAGCTGCAATGACTTTTTAGATAAAATACCAGACAATAGAACCGACCTTAATAGCAAGGATAAAATCGCCGAACTGCTGGTTAATGCCTATCCCACGGCTAACTACATTAGCTTTTGCGAGGTAATGTCTGATAATGCAGGAGATAGAGGGCCTGCTGCGTTTAAAACTAGTACCATTAATACCGAGCCGTTTTTTTGGAAGGATTTCTCTTCCGACGATTCCGATACTCCGGCTAGCTACTGGGAATCTTGCTATTTGGCCATTGCCCATGCGAACATGGCATTAGAGGCTATCGGTAACATGCCGGGTAAGGTTGATCTTTCGGCTGAAAAAGGTGAAGCCTTACTATGTAGAGCTTACTCTCACTTTATGCTGGTTACCCTCTTTGCTAAAACGTACAACCCGGCCACTGCCGCATCCGATTTGGGTGTTCCGTATGTTACCGAAGTTGAAAAGGAGGTTAGGAAGAAGTATACCCGCGAAAATATTGCCAAGGTGTACGAAAATATCGAAAAGGACTTAGCTGAAGGGTTGCTGCTAATTGCCGATGACGCATATAAAGCGCCAAAGTGGCATTTTACTAAAGCAGCTGCCTATGCTTTTGCTACCCGTTTTTACCTCTTTAAAAAGGAGTATAAAAGTGTTGCTAAATATGCCGATTTTGTACTGGGAGGCGATGTGACGTTAAAGCTTCGCGATTGGAATCAGTATAAACCAATGAGCTACTACGAGCTTCGTCAAACTTATACGCAGTCGTCCGAACGTTCGGTACTTCTTCTTCATGAAGCAGTAAGTACATGGGGACGATACTATCAATCTTACCGCTACTCTCTGTCATCTGATAAGCATGCCGATTTTTTTGATAGCCCTAATGTAAGCGGAGGAGATTGGCTTTATACTGTTTATGGAAGTGAAAAATCCTACGGTATTCCTAAGTTTAACGAGTATTTTAAGAAGGCTAGTGTTGATGCTACTACGGGGTGGCCATTTAACATGATTCCACTCTTTACTTGCGAGGAAGTTCTATTTAATAAGCTTGAAGCGAAGGCAATGTTAGGCGATCCTTCTGACGAAATACTTGCCGATCTCAATAAGTATCTCAGCTTAAGAGTGTCAGCTTATAATCCAACAACCAATGCGCTTACGCTTGAAAAAATCGCTAGCTTTTACAAGCAACCAACTGATAAGGAAAATTTGGCTGCCTGCATTCTTGATTTAAAACGGGTTGACTTTTTGCATGAAGGCCTGAGATGGTTGGATATTATCCGACTTAACCTTGAGGTTGTTCATACCACTTATGAGGGGCAGACGTTAAAACTTTCGCCAACCGATCCAAGGCGTGTACTTCAAATACCGTCAAAGGCGATTAATGATGGAATACCTGCAAATCCAAGGTAATATTTTAAAAAAAACGCGATGAAGAATAATTATAAAATGCTGGCTCTTCTTCTTTTAGCATTGGTAGGTATAACTTCCTGCTCGAAAGAAGACAGCTTGGGCGAATCGAATATTGTTGTTTCTACCAAAGAGCGTAAAGGTCTTGATAAGTGGATTTATGACGCCTATATTAAGCCTTTCAATATCGAGGTTAAGTATTTGTGGGACGATAGCGAGCTGGACATGGACAAAAAGCTGGTTCCACCTATGATGAATATGGTGCAGCCTTTTCTGGAGGTTATTCAAAAGGTTTGGATTGAACCATACTCGGATGCTAACATTGTTCCCGATCAGTCGTTTCTCAAAAAGTTGAGTCCCAAGCAGCTCGTGCTGGTGGGGAGTCTTAACTATAACACTGATGGAACGGTTACATTAGGAACCGCAGAGGGTGGTCGGAAGATTGTTCTTTACGAAGTGAATAACTTTAGTAAGACTAATAAGGAACAGGTGAC
>CAXYUU010000069.1:0-11177 GCA_964292015.1 uncultured Acetobacteroides sp. | reverse complement strand
TCTCGATATTTAACCCAAAGCCAACGCCTACAATGTTGCCATCTCCTGATATTGCCTTTTTATCTGAACCTAACCACGAAACTTGAGGATCGACAGAGACGCCAAAACGGTATTGAGCATGTGATGGCAGCAGAAATGCGAGGGCAAACAGGGCAGTTATTACAAATTTCTTCATTTGGGTTGCTATGTTTTAGGTTTAAAAATTGCTTATCATATTAGCGACTTGCTATTTTAGAAGATAACGACAAATTTAGCGAAAGATATTTATTTGAGCTTACTTTATGCTGAAAAATAGAAAATCTACGCAGTTCGAGGTTACAAATGCTATTTCATAGTAAAAGATTTTCGCGCTTAGGTTAGTAGTTGTACATTTGCAAAAAATTACACGAAATGAAGAAGCTAGTTTTACTTTCCATCGTGGCAGCAGCCACTATGGTTGTGGGCTGCAAGAGCAAAACAGGTGCTCCAAAAGCACCCGATGTCAAATCTGTCGAGGCTGTAAATATCAAAATAGCTCGATTTGATAGAGATTTCGCCTCCGTAAACATTAACAATCTAGTCTCCTCCATCCCCACACTCAAGAAAAAGTACGGCAGCTTTATCGACCTGTACACCGAAGGGATTCTCGGAATAGGGACAACCTCCGACCCCAAGTTTCGCGAGGGGCTTCACGCCTTTCTCACCTACCCGGTTGTTCAAGAAGCCTTTTCGGCAAGCGCCAAGGAGTTTACGCCAGAGGTTATATCCTCGGTAGAAAAGGAGCTTTCGGGTGCATTCTCACTATACAAGGGAACCTTCCCCAACAAGGCAATTCCGACTACCTTTTTTACCTACGTATCCGGATTTAACCAGTCGGTGATGATTACCAACGACGCGCTGGGCATCGGAATTGACAAGTATTTAGGACCCAAATACGTCAACTATCCCAATCTTGGAATCCCCCGCTATCTTCTTGGCCGAATGGCAAAAGAGCGAATTGCCCTTGATGCCGTTTACGCCTGGGCAAATGGCGATTTCCCCATTCGTAAGCAAAGTGAGCCGCTGCTATCGCACATCATATATCAGGGTAAGCTAACCTACCTTGTTAGCCAAATGCTACCGAACACAACCGACACGTTGCTCTTTGGCTTTACAACCAAGCAGCTTAAGTGGTGTAAGAAGAATGAGCAAATGATGTGGGAGATATTGGTGTCTCAAAAGCTACTCTTCAACGACGAAAACTTCGTACGCACCAAGTTTGTCGACGACGCCCCCTTCACCAACGCTTACTCCACCGATTCGCCAGGAAAAGCGGCCGTTTGGCAAGGATTCGAAATTGTGGCAAGCTACATGCGCAATACGGGTTCTACCTTAGCCGATCTAATGAAGGAAGACGACTACCAAAAAATCCTAGCTGCCGCAAAGTACAAACCGTAGGCGTTCCCAATCGCGAACACCTACAATATTCCCTTTTGCCTCATGAAAAGTGGTATTCAGATTGCCCAAACGACAGCAATTAGGCCAATTATTGAGATTGCAAAAAAGCTTAACGTATCTCCCGACGACCTCGAGCTTTACGGAAAGTACAAGGCTAAGCTTCCGCTCAGCTTAATTGACGAGGAGAAGGTTAAGAAGGCAAAGCTAATCCTTGTTTCTGCCATATCGCCAACCCCGGCTGGCGAGGGAAAAACAACCACATCGATTGGCCTGGCCATGGCTATGAATAAAATTGGCAGGCAGGCAACCGTTGTGCTTCGCGAACCTTCGATTGGGCCTATTTTTGGAATCAAGGGAGGAGCCACGGGAGGCGGATACGCGCAGGTAATCCCAATGGAGGATATCAACCTTCACTTTACGGGTGATTTTTCTGCGGTCGAAAAGGCCCACAACCTGCTTGCGGCGCTTATCGACAATAACCTACAAAGTAAAACGCACAAGCTAAACCTCGATCCACGAACCATTACCTGGAGACGGGTGATGGATATGAACGATCGCTCCCTTCGCAGCTTAATTGTTGGCTTGGGCGGAACTACGGGAGGTGTACCTCGCGAGTCGGGTTTTGATATTACCGCCTCGTCGGAGGTAATGGCAATTCTCTGCTTAGCAAATAGCATTACCGATCTCAAGGAAAAGTTAGGCAACATCATTATAGGCTTCCCCTATGCCAACAAGCCCGTATTTGCCCGCGATTTAAACGCACAAGGAGCAATGGCTGCCCTACTAAAGGATGCCATTAAGCCCAACCTGGTGCAAACCCTCGACGGTACTCCGGCAATTATACATGGCGGCCCTTTTGCAAACATTGCCCAAGGCACCAACTCGGTAGTTGCAACAAAAATGGGCATGTCGCTATCCAGCTACGTGGTAACCGAGGCCGGCTTTGGCTTCGACCTTGGTGGCGAAAAGTTCCTCGACATCAAGTGTAGGTATGCCGGGCTATCGCCCGATGTTGTTGTACTGGTGGCAACAACCCGCGCGCTTAAATACCATGGTGGAGTGCCCCTCAAGGAGGTTGAAGCATCAAATATAGGCGCGCTTAGGAAGGGACTCCAGAATCTCGAAAAGCATATCGAGAATGTGAAGCTATTCAACATTACCCCTATTGTTGCCATAAACCGATTTGCCAACGATACGCCCGAAGACATAGCCGCAGTTGTTGAGTGTTGTCAGCAGCTTGGTGTTATGGCATACGAGTCTAACGTGTGGGCCGAGGGTGCCAACGGTGCGCTGGAGCTAGCGCAGGCCGTTGCCCAAATTGCCGACACCAACCAGAATAAGTTTCTTCCACTATACGATTGGGAATTGAGTATTGAGAAGAAAATTTCGGCTATAGCCAGTAAGATATACGGCGCCGTTGGTGTCGAATACCAACCAAAGGCACTGGCAACGCTTAAAAAGATCGCCTTGCTAGGGCTAGAAGGGCTACCAGTATGCATGGCAAAAACTCAAAAGTCACTTTCCGACAATCCAAACCTGCTGGGTCGACCCACCAATTTTACTATTACCGTAAGAGATATAGAAATTGCAGCTGGAGCCGGTTTTATCGTACCCATAACAGGCGATATAATGCGTATGCCCGGTTTACCCGAAGAACCATCGTCTGGCAACATTGATATCGATGACAAAGGCAACATCACCGGCCTCATCTAGCTTCTATTTCACACAAATCGACCGTATTTGATTATTTTACGAAATAGAAAAATGGACTTTTAACGGAAATTTATTCGCTAAAAGTTTATTCTTGTTTCTAACTGTTATATTTGGACGGATTTTTCGAGACCTACCTAACCAAAAACATAACCATGGATAATGTATTGAAAGAGCAGCTTATCTGCCTATTGAAAACAGAAGTTGTACCTGCTCTCGGTTGTACAGAACCTATTGCCGTATCACTGGCAGTTGCTAAAGCTCGCGAGGCATTGGGCGATTTTCCGGAGTCTGTAGTCGTTTATGTCAGCCCCAATATCCTAAAGAATGGCATGGGGGTAGGTGTTCCAGGAACTGGTATGGTTGGACTTCACATTGCAGCAGCACTTGGCGCGCATTATGGCGATTCGGCAAACCTGCTACAGCTGCTAGAAGGCCTCCCCACCGAAGTTGTGGCAGCGTCTAAGGATTTTGTTGTAGCCAAACATGTCACCATCGACATTAAGGAAGGTGTAGACAAGCTTTACATTGCAGCAACCTGCAAAAAAGGAGATGTCGAAGCTAGTGCGTATATTAAAGGTTGCCATAGCAACATTGTTCTTGTTATGCGCAACAATGAAATTTTGGAAGGATCGCTTGAGGCTATCGAACCCACTCCAATATGTCCATCGCATCTTAAACCTGCCCCAAAGCTCACGTTCAAGCAGATTTATGATTTTGCAACTACCACTCCATTAGAGGAGATCGATTTTATTCTTGAAGGAGGGGTCATGAATAAGCGCATCTCCGATGAAGGTTTACGCGGCGATTACGGATTAAAGGTTGGCAAAAGCATTAGGAGCCGAATAGACACCAACATGCTTAAGGATGACCTACTAACCCATGCCCTCGCAGTAACTACTGCCGCTTCGGATGCACGCATGGCGGGCAACTTGCTACCTGCAATGAGTAATTCGGGTAGTGGAAACCAGGGAATAACCGTAATGCTCCCCGTGGTTGCTACTGCCGAAAAGTTGAACTCGTCGCGCGAAGAGCTAGCACGAGCCTTGGTGATCAGCAACCTCCTTTCCATACATATAAAATCACAGATGGGTCGACTATCGGCACTCTGTGGCGTGTCGGTGGCTTCAGCAGCAGCCTCCTGCGGTATCGTTTACCTCTTTGGCGGTTCTTACGAACAAATGACATTTGCCATTAAAAATATGATTGGCACCCTAACCGGAATGATTTGCGATGGCGCAAAGGTAGGATGCTCCTTAAAAGTTTCCTCGGGTGTATCGGCTTGCATAAGTTCGGCACTCCTAGCCATCGATAACATCTGCATCCAGGATACCGATGGCATTATTAACGATGACGTGGAAGAATCGATTGCCAACTTAGCCGAGCTTGGGTCGGATGGCATGATTGAAACCGACAAGATGATACTTGGTTTTATGCTAAACAAGTAAAGATTCGAGTAATAGCCCCATAAAAAAGGAAAGGCTACCTGTCGGGTAACCTTTTCTTTTTTTATGAAGCAAAATTTATTTACGCAAATTTTATCTGCTCTACTAGCAGCGAAGGTCTGGTCAGGTCACCTGCTTGACAGTAGTAGTACTCATGGCTAAGCTCCTTATTCCCATTCACGATAGAGCCAGAGGGAAGTATCTGCCCACTATCCTTTAAATAGGAGACTTCATTTTTTGAGAGATATCCAGTAACCTCAAATTTAAAGCAGGGTGCAAAAACTATTTTTTTAATCTGTTCTTTGTCAATCTCATGATCTTTAGAAAGTTTAAAGTTTTCAAAAAGATGAATTACACCAGGCTTAATACGGGTAAGCACAAAGTAATCGTAATGAATACGATGTTTGCTTCCTTTGCCGTAGCTGGCATCAGCATCCCATAGTTCAGTATCAAGAAGTAGAAGATTTGAGTAGTAGGGAATCGATTTAACTAAAATTCGTTTTTTGTTATTAACCAGCAGCTCAAAATTCTCAAACTTATTGGTTGACCACGCCTGGCTTTTAGGATAGCGTACCGATAAGCCATGAATATCAAGGTACCGCTTTAAGCCTATCTCGCAAAGCTTACCCCTAAAGGCTTTTGCAAATTCGAATACATTTTCTTGCTTATTCGAACCCCAAAAAAGGGATAGTAAGTTTTTCTTCTTACCAACAGTATGCGAGAATGCAAATTCAAAAGCTTCCTCTAAAGCGCTTGTTAGAATAAAGTCGCTCCTAAACTCTTTACCTTTTGTCGTAAGGTACGAGTTTCCAATCCGATCTAGTTCGTTAGCCATATATACGGGTATTGGTAATGCCCCTAAATTTAGAATAAACAATTAACTAAAACGAGTATCCTGACATTTTTTTGGATAATTTTCATATAATCCCCCTACTCGTTTTATTCCATTTATTCCGAGTTCGAAAGGAGAATCAACGGTACAATTGCCTATATTTGGTTGAATCCAAAAAAATGTGACACGATGCTTTCATCCCTTTTGGTAAAAAATTACAGGTGCCTGAAATTCTTAAAGATTGACCAATTCTCGCATGTAAACCTCATTACAGGAGAAAACAATACGGGAAAGTCAACATTACTTGAGGCAATTTCGCTCTTTGCTAGTCAAGGAGATGTGGAGTGGATATTCCGACTGCTTGCCGAACGGGGCGAGTACTACCAACCCGAGTCCGATTCCGACAGAACATCCTTAAATCTCAAATCGTTATCGTCCCTGTTTTACGACAGACAGGTTCAGGTCGACGATGAGGGAAGCTGCATAACCGTTTCGGTTTGTCCTAAGGCGGCTACTCAAAACTGTACGTTAAGCTTACGTATTGTTGAGATGGGCAACCAGCATTCGTTGGGATTAGAAATTGTCAACTCCACCCAAAAAGTGGTAATGCCACTTTTCATCGATCATCCGTCGCGGTTCTACAGCAACATCAAACCAGCCTATCCTTTTCATTTGGTGCGAACCAGCAGCAACACGCGCATTAACGAACAGCTCTGGGATAAGATTATACTTACCGAAAAGGAGGATTTCACCATCGAGGCGTTGAGAATTGTTGATCCCAACATCGAACGACTAGCCTTTATCCAAATCGACGCATCCAGCTTTCGCAAGCCCGTGGTTAAGCTGAAGGGAAAAGACACCATTGTTCCTCTTTCAGGTATGGGCGATGGAATAAACCGGGTACTATCCATCATTCTTGCGCTGGTTAGCAGTGCCAACGGTATTCTTCTTATCGACGAATTTGAGAATGGGCTTCACCACTCGGTTCAGCATAAGCTCTGGGAGGTAATCTTTAGCATGGCCAGCAAGCTAAACGTCCAGGTTTTTGCCACTACGCATAGCAACGACTGTATAGACACATTCGAGCAGCTGCTCAACGATGATGTACACATTACAGATGGCAAGCTCATCCGCCTAGACAGCAAGGATGGAAAAATTGTTCAGGTAGAGTTTGATCCCGAAGAGATGCGAATTGCCACTGAGCAGCGCATTAACTTACGATAACGCAACACAGTATGGAGGTAAGAGCAAGAGCAAGTAGAAAGCTACTGGTAGAGGGAAGCGACGATCAACATGTTATTCTGGCGTTGTGCAGCAAGCATCGGCTTCCAGTAACATTCGATGTAGTCGATAATCGAGGGGTAGGCAACTTGCTTAAAAGTGTTAACGTGTGGTTGAAAACGTCATCACTAGAAATACTCGGCATGATACTCGATGCCGATGAGGAGATTGACAAACGTTGGAATGAGGTAAAGAGTCGTTTAGAACATGCCGGATACCACCTTCCAAACCACCCGGTAAAGGGAGGAACCATTCTTCGTCAGCAGGGATTGCCAGTTGTGGGTATTTGGTTAATGCCCAACAACGCATCGAGTGGGATGCTCGAAGATTTCTTAAAATATCTAATCCCCGATGGCGATCTGCTTCTACCCGAAGCCGAGCATACTTTAGACAGGCTGGAATTAGAGCAAATAAACGGGTACAAGCATGTGCATCGGTCCAAATCGCTACTGCATACATGGCTGGCTTGGCAAGACAGTCCAGGCATGCCTATAGGTATTGCCATTACCCACAGCTACCTCGATACCAATACCGAACTTGGCTCCGAATTTATAGAATGGCTACAGAAGCTGTTTCGCAGCTAAATCCGCAATTGGTTGCGACATAAAAAAGTATTGAAATGTACTTACAACAGGATAGCAACCTCGAGTTACGAGCACATCCACAGCTAAAGAAATAGGTTCCCTACCTCTTTATTCAGGACCAATCGGAATAATGACAACCCATTTTCGGGCTGACACTACTCTCCTTTCCAGGAATAAAAAGGCATCTACATTAACATACTACCACTAAAAAGAGTCTCATTGAAATACGAAACTCGTTGATTATACTGCGAGTGCGACTACTTTTTCCTCGATGTTTTTTTTGATACGGTCGTCTCGTCGTCGTCATTAAAATCGTTCGAGAAAATACTATCGATACCCCTATCGTAATAAACTAGCTGACCAAAAGATACGCACTCGTCGTTAGGGGAAAGCTGCTTGTGAAAGTATAGCTGGTGGGTACTGCCCAACACTTCGATTAGCAAATCAACCAACAACCCATTCTGAAAAACGCTCCCGCTAAATACAATCTGCCGGATGTCATTTTTGAGGGCTACCTGCCGAACCAAGTCGACCATCGAATAGAGGAACCGATAGGCAACCATGTCGGAGGGTAGGCTGTTCTGTATATCTTGAACAACTCCATTAATCAGAGCAGAAGCAGAAATGGAGCTACCAAGAACAACCTCTTCGAAGTATGAAGCCACAGGAATTAGCCCATTTTTCCGGGCATATTGGGTTGCCGCTTCCTCAAGCATCAGCTGGGCCTGCCCATCGAAACGTTGACGATTGCAAAGATCGAGCACCGACGCCACAGCATCGAAAACAAGTCCGACCGATGAAATGAGCTTATTCTGCTTAGCGTGTAAGAACTTATTATAGTATAGCCACTCCCGCTCGGTAAACTTTGTTTCCAACCGTTCTACAACAAAAGGTATTTCGCTCATCAACGCCAACGCGCTAACACGAGGTTCATGAGCCATCTTTTCGCCTAACAAATTTGGGAAGTAGTTAAGATGGGCGAGCCGTTCGATGCTACACTTATCGTAAACAAAAAACTCTCCTCCCCAAAAATTACCATCATCACCAAGCCCTGTGCTATCCCAAATTACCCCTAATATGGGTAGAGGCTCGTCGAGTAAACTATTTTCGGCAAGCACTGCAGCCAAGTGGGCCTTGTGATGCTGAACCGTATCGGAATGCGCACTATTTCGAGCCGCAATTGCCTCGGCAGTTTGATGTGTAAAGTAGCTCGGATTGTAATCGCCAACAACCACCGAAGGTTTTATGCTTAGCAGATGCTCAAAGTGCGAAATTGTCTCAAGATAAGCTTTCTGAATGGCCGAATTTTCGGTAAGCCCCATATTCTGACTCACAAAAACCGCTGAATTGTAGATAAAGGCAAAAGTACTCTGCCCCTGACCGCCTGTGCTTAGAATTGTCCGCTCAGATTTGGGTTCATATCCAAAGTAGTTGGGAGCAAGTCCGCGCGAACGCCGCACCACAATTCGCTGCTTTTTAAACGGGGTGAAAAGAACAACGCTATCCTCCTGGGACGTTACAATATCGAGATCGTGTAAAATAATGTAGTCGGAGAATCCCGGCAACTCCACCAATGCCCTTTCGTTATCTACTAGGCTACGCCCAATTTCGTTGGCGCTCAATATGGCAACCGGCCGACCAAAATCACCTACGACAAGCTCAAGAAGCGGTGTATAAGGAATCGACACCCCTATTCGCCCGTAGCAACCGGAGGTAACGCCCTCGGCAACTCTGGCTAAAATATTTTCATTACAGGATAGCAGAACCGTAGCACCTGCTACCCCCATAACCTCCTCTTGCTGCTCCTTTTCGATATCGAAATCGTGCCTCACCATCTCTAGATTAGGATAGATAAGCGAAAAGGGCTTATGCATACCGTTCATTTGCTCGTGAACCATGCGAACGGCCTCTTCAGAAGCCGCATCAACCAGCAAGATATAGCCCCCAACATCTTTTACGGCAACAACCTTGGCATCTGCAAGTGCATTTACCGCTAACGATATCACCTTTTCGTTAGTACTGGCAACCACCTCGCGATGCCTATCGTACATCACCAGCTGCGGACCACAGCTGGCACATGATACTATCGCCGAAGAAAAGCTGGCCATTTCTAAGCGATGGAACTCTTCCGTACAATCCTTGCAAAGCGTAAACTTCTTAAACGATGTAGCCTCGCGACAAAAAGGAATAGACTTCGCAATTGAGAATCGAGGGCCACAATGCCAACAGCTAGCGAACGGGTAGCGGTAGTGGCGGCTATCAACATCGTAAAGATCGTAACGACAGCTACTGCACAGGGCAATATCCGAAGAGAGCATCACCTGACGTTCGCCACCTACAGCACCAATGGGCAGCTCGTCGAACGAGCTAAAGATAATCTTATCGGCAACCTCCATGTTATGGCTTAGTATCAATGCCCCTTCGGGTGCTTCGAGCACCAGCCTACGGTAAAATTGCTGGGCAATTTCGCTATCGGCATAAACCATTACAACGACATCGTTATCGCTATAGGACACCGACCCTAACACCGCCATTTCTTCGGCTAAACGGCATACAAATAGCTTAATGCCAACACCCTGCACCCGTCCCTTTAGAAGAATTTTAAAGGTGGCAGACTCTTCGACATACTGAATGGTGGTACTATACGTTTTCTTGCTTTTCAACAGACAAAATGTTAATACTGATTACGGAACAAGAGCAAAACCCGAAGGCATACGCCAGTGCATCAAACTCTTTTTAAAACAAACAGCCTAGTGTAAGGTTTGAAATAAGCCCGGATAATCGAGCAACGAATAAAAAGCCAGCCTAAATACCCATCACACAAAGTAACGAAATGGCCACAAAAAAAGCTGCCCCTATGCAGAGACAGCTCCAAAATTATCAGCATACGCCTAGTTCTGATTCAGCGTCGACATGTAGTTTTTAAGCGTTGTAATATTTGTATCGTAAGCCGAATCTTGTCCGATATGAATACCATGAGTAGACCGAACAAAAGGATGGAACGTTAAGCCGCGCTCGGCAAAGAAGCTGTTAAAATCGTCGGGTTGGAGTGTATCGCCATTTAAACCGATAGCCCAAAACTTAGACTTGTACGACTGTAAATCGCCGATCACCTTTTGACAAGCGTCCATTTCGGATTGCCTAATTGTACCCACATACTGGGTTATAGTCGTAACATTGGCATCATAGGCACTTTGGTTGCCAATAGAAACACCTTGACTAACCAAGTAGTACTTAAAAGGTAATTCCCTGTCGTTAAAGAATTGCAGAAAACCATCGGGTTGAAAAGTGTCTCCATTAAGACCAATTGCCCAATTCTTCTGCTTGTAATCTAGCAAACCGCTAATAGTTGTACTTGCATTTTTAATCTCTTGAACTGCATTTGTTTTCACCTTTGGTAATGACATTGTAGTAATTTTTTAATTAAACAACCAATAACTAACAGGCTGGTTAACCGGCCATGTTCGAATACAAATGTCCTACAATACGCCCCTGAATTCAACCGTACTACTACCTATTATGCGATGGTAGTATTACGGTCAATTCGTGTTAACGAGCACGACTACGGAATTGCCTAAGCAGATGAAAATCTATCCGGCTACAGGCAACAAATGAACAGCATAGACTTATTCATAAAGAGAGCAGGAAACGACAAGTCGGGATGCAGCGGCCAAAGTGTAAGTCGCAGATCCCAGTATGCACGGAGAAATGAAATTCGTTGCCGCGTGGTATTCCGACCAAAAGCGTGAAGCTTCAACCAAAAAGTTCGAAGCTTCAGCAAAAGACCTTGAAGCTTCAGTAAAAGACCTTGAAGCTTCAGTAAAAAAGCTCGATGCTTGAGCAAAAAACCTCGAAGCTTCAGCAAAAGACCTCGGAGCTTCAGCAAAAGACCTCGGAGCTTCAGCAAAA
>CAXYUU010000068.1:0-11243 GCA_964292015.1 uncultured Acetobacteroides sp. | reverse complement strand
ATCTCGGAGACAGCCTCTTTTACTTTATAGCTATATCTAACTATGCCTATATCTTACCTAACCTCTCGTAAATAGCACCTTTAAAGATATCCACCACGTAGTCGCAGCTTACAACCAGTTTACTGCACTAAAAATGGCTACCTCGTCATACCGATTGATTGCGGCTAAGAATTTGTTCGGTTACCAGCTTGGAACCAACGACCACCATGGGTAGCCCTGCTCCGGGTACGGTACTTGCCCCAACATAGTAGAGGTTGTCGTACTCCTCGTCGATATTTTTTGGACGAAAGCCACCCACCTGAGCGAGGTTTTGCGCCAACCCAAAACCGCTACCCTTGTACAGATTAAACATTTTCGCCCACTCGATGGGAGTAATAATTGTTTTAGAGACAAGGTTTGCCGCAATGTCGAAGTCTACACGCTCCGACAAATCGGCAATAATGGTATCGGCCAGCTTATCGGAATCGGGCCAGCTGCTCTTAAACCTTAAATCGGGGACAGGGCATACAATGGTCAGGTTTTCGTGTCCCTCGGGAGCCGACTCGGGACAATGCCGACTGTTTGCCTGCACGTAGTAGTAGGGTTTATCGAGGCTTACCTCGTTTTTAAATATCTTAGAAAAGTACTCCTTAAAGTTACTGCCAAGAAAGTAGGTATGGTAGTCGAGCCCATCGATCTCGCCCTTTACCCCCAAATACATCGTAAATGGAGCCAGGGTCCAGCACATCTTGCTGAGCTTTTCGTCAACAAACTCGGGACGCTTAAGAACTTGGCCTCGGAAAAATGCTGCATCGCTGTTTACCACGTACACGTCGGCTTTCCACCGGTTACCGCCCCTATCGATAAAGTTGGAGATACGATCGTTCTTCTCCACAAAATTTATGATTTCGGTATTGTAGTGTATCTTGATGCCCTGACGTTTGAACTCTTCGAGCAATCCCTCTACAATTTTATACATTCCACCCTCTACCACAAAGTAGCCATCGTGCTGCAGCTCGGCATAAGTTAAAATCTTGCTAATTGCCGGCGTGTCGAAGGGCGTTACCCCAAGAAAAAATGCCACCATCGAAAAGATCACCTTTACCTCTGACGAGTCGAAGTGACGGTTCATTTCGTCCCACATGGTACGAAGCAGTATGGGCGAGTGCCTAATAGGAATCGAAGCTAGCGTTCGAAGGTAGCCTAGTATGGAGTTATGGTTTCGCTTAATGATACGATACTCCACATCGCTAAAAAGCCGAGCGGCATCAGCCAGAAACTTTTCCATTTTAGACTCAAAATCTGCCTCAACCCCATCGAACTCACGTGCCAACTTTTTTAAATCTTTATAAATAGTATAGCGACGATCGGAACCCGAAAAGTTAACGGTGTATAGCGGATCGAGCTCGATAAGCTTAAAGGGCAAGTCGAACCCGCAGTAGTCGGCAAACTCCTTAAACTCGTAGCTCATGCTGAAAAATGTCGGAGCCAGATCGAAGGTAAAGCCATCCTTCGTTAGCTGGTTTAGCCGCCCTCCTGCCTGATGATACTTTTCGACCACCTCGACATCGAATCCTTTCGACCTTAAACGAAGTGCGGTGGTTAATCCACCTAAACCTGCACCGATAACTAATGCCTTCTTCACTATGATGAATGTTTAAATTATGTTTTTAAAAACAAGGATGGTGCTAATTAGTTTATGTTGGGTGGCGAAAGTATACGAACACGCCTTTAAACAATTCCCGCTATGCTAATTTGAATGAGTAGGCGATTGACCGATTCGACATTCAACCTCTACACTCTTTTGGGGCTAAAGCCCCGCTGCACTCTTTCTTCGGCTCGGTTGGCTAAAGCCAACGGCAATGAATCGGGGCTGATGAATATGCTTACTCTGCCTGAAAAATTAAGATGAATTAGTGGTTGACAGCATATGCTTCGAAATTCCCTAAGACGCAAACCATTTTCGAGGGTTATGCCCCATCGCACAAAATCGCACAACGCAAAAGAGCGCAGGCAATGCCCGCGCTCTTGTTATGATTATCTAAAATACACAAGCTACTTCAGCCACTTATCCAGCCAGCTGTAGAATTCGCGCTGCCAAAGAATACCATTTTGTGGTTTAAGCACCCAGTGGTTTTCGCTTGGAAGGATGACAAACTTAGAAGGTACATTCATCAGCTGGGCCGCGTTGAAGGCCGCCATGCCCTGAGTGTAGGGGATGCGGAAGTCGCGTCCACCCTCGAAGATGAGCAAGGGGGTATCCCAGTTCTGTACAAAGCGATGGGGCGATTGGGCAAACGATTTTTGTGCCACCGCGTTGTTGGTTTCCCACGATGGGCCACCCATTTCCCAGTTGTCGAAGAATAGCTCGTCGGTGGTGATGAACTCCATCTCGGAGTTAAACACTCCACAGTGGGAGACGAACGCCTTAAAGCGCTTGTTGTGGTTACCGGCCATCCAGTAAACCGAGTATCCGCCGTAGCTTGGGCCAACGCATCCGATACGCGTCTCGTCGAGCCACGATTCCTTCTTTACCGAATCGACAGCCGCAAAGAGGTCGCGCATCTCCTGCCCGCCATGATCGTGGCTAATTTGATTGGTCCACTCCTGCCCCATTCCGGTTGTACCGCGACGGTTCGGAAGGATCACCACATACCCCTGCGATGCCATAAGGGCAAAGTTCCAGCGGTAGCTGAAGTTCTGGCTCACGGGTGACTGTGGACCTCCCTGGCAGTAAAGGATACCGGGGTACGACTTCTTCGCATCGAACTTAGGAGGCAAAACCACCCAGGTTAGCATCTTCTTGCCGTCGGTGGTGTTAATCCAACGCTTCTCGAAGGTTGGAAGAGCCAGCTGGTCGGTTATCCCCTTGTTGATGGTGGTTAGCTGCGTAGCCACCCCACTCTTAAGGTTGATGGAATAGATATCGGCAGGTGCGGTTAGCTGCGTGCGGTCGGTAATTACCACCCCGTTGCCTAGGGCACAGCCGTGGTAGTCGTAGTCGCCCGAGGTAATGGCAGTGATGGTTCCCTTCTCGACATCGAGACGGTGCACCTGCGCCGTTGCCTGCACGTAGGCGTTAAAGTAGATGTTCTTGGAGCTCCTATCCCATAGTATATTCTCGGCGCTGTAGGTCCAGCTACCAAACATGTTGGTCTTTTTACCCGTGGCGATATCCATAACAAAAATACGGTTCTGATCGGCCTCGAAGCCATCCTGCTCCATGCTCAGCCAGGCCACCTTCTTGCCATCGGGCGAGAAACGAGGATTCTTATCGTAGCCCATCATCCCTTGGGTAAGGTTGGTGGTGGATCCACTTTCGATACCGTATAGGTAGATGTCGGAGTTGGTGGTAAGCGAACGCTCCTTGCCCACCTTCTTGATGCAGGTGTAGGCAATCGACTGACCATCGGTACTCCAGGCCACCTCCTCCATGCCACCGAATGGCTTAAGGGGGCTATCCCAACGCTCGCCGGGCATAATATCCTTTAGGTTCGATGCCCTGCCGTTGCTGTAGTTGGCCACGTAGATGTGGCTGTAGAGGCCATCCTCCCACGTATCCCAGTGGCGGTACATCAGCTGGTCGTAGATCATCGCATCGGTTTTGGGAAGATCGGGGTAGGTTTCCTGAGCCGTTTTATCGACCTTGGTTTCGATAGCAAAAAGGATCCTGTCGCCCTTTGGCGAGAAGCTGTAGCCCGAAATTTCGGTTGCCTCGTCGGTAACGGCCTCCACCTTTTGGGTGGCCATCTCCATTTCGAAAAGCCTACCGCCACGAAGGAAGGCGAGCTTAGCGCCATCGGCCTTCCAGGCAAGGCTATTCTCGCCCTGTGCGGTTTGGGTAAGGCGACGCTGGTTTTTACCGTCGATATCCATCAGGTAGATTTCGGCGTTGCCCTTATTCTGCGCCATGTCGTAGTACGACACGGTGTAGGCAATCTTTTTGCCATCGGGCGATACCACGTACTCGCCCAAGCGGCCCATCGACCACAGCACCTCGGGGGTAAGGCGGTCGCTCTGCAGCTTGATATCCTTTGGCCCAATAACTGCGGGCGTCTCCTGCCCAAACAGCGCCGTGGAGGCGAGCATCAGGCAGAGGGTTGTTCCTATAAGCTTCATAGTTTTCGGTTTTAGCTTTAAGGGGGTGAAGGTAGCAATTTGGAGCGCAGCAGCAGCAAGGTTGCAGTACATTTAAACCGCGAATGCCGCCGATTTTCGGTCGCGAATATTTTCGAAAATTTTGGTTGAACCAACCTCAACATAAGCCACTGCCTATACCTTAACCAAGCATCGCAACTTGACGGCACGTATGCAGAACCACCACCCTCCCAAAAGATGGCTGCTCGTCACAACCGTCAATCCATTTACACGAGTAAATCAATTTCCGCTGGTAGCGGAATGCCATTTTCTCGTGTAAATGTACTTCCGCCAGCAGCGGAACGCCATTTACTCGTGTAAATTCACTTCCGCCAGCAGCGGAATGCCATTTACTCGGCAAAATACACTTCCGCCAACTGCGGAATGCCATTTGATCGAGCAAATACGCGTTTGTCCGCTCCAAAAGCTAGAGTGTAGCGTTGCATTCTCTGTAAGCTTACAGAAATATCATCAATCAGGAGATAAGGCGAATTCTCTGTAAAGTTACAGAAAGCCCCAAAGTTGGTTTTGAGGTCTCTGTAACTTTACAGAAGTCTCAAAATTTTATTTTGGGGTCTCTGTAACTTTACAGAAGCCTCAAATGTTGATTTTGGGGTCTCTGTAACTTTACAGAAGATTACAATTTCGGATGAAATTCAATTTTACTGTAAAGTTACAGAGACCTCCGGAAGTGGTCTTCGTTCATCGCTAAAAAACAGCTACCTTTCCGAGCAAACAACCCCGTAAGACTATGAAGACGTTGGTTATCTACAAGTCGAAAACAGGCTTTACCCATAAGTATGCCCGGTGGATTGCCGAAGAGCTGCAGGCCGATTTGGTAGCGCACGCTGAGGCAAAAGATGCCGACTGGGCTGCCTACGATACCATTATATATGGTGGGGGGCTTTACGTTGGCGGAATAAATGGAATAGAGTTGCTAAAGCACCACCTACCTCAGCTTGCCGGTAAACGGGTAATCGTTTACGCATCGGGGGCAACGCCCAACCGCGCCGAAACCACCGCTCAACTTCTGGGCATAAACTTTACATGTGAAGAGCAAAAAAACATTCGCTTCTTTTACCTGCGCGGCGGATTCGACTTTTCGAAGCTCGGGATTGTCGATAAAGTGCTGATGCTACTCCTTAAGGCCAAGCTCCGGATGAAACCCGAATCGAAACGTACTCCCGATGAGCGGGGCATGCTGGCAGCATACAACCACCACACCGACTTTACCCGGCGAAGGTACACCCACGAGCTGGTGGCTTTTGCCCAAAAGGGGTAAGCATACCGTCCGTTAAGCGCCGCCCTTCACCGAAAACCGTTACCTTGCACACCGAAACGTACTTCTATATGGGCTAGTCTCGACAGAAATGGTGAAAGAACCCGCCTACAATGGTAGCCCTAAAACGGGAGCACAAACAACGTCTAAACAAAATGTACGGTTTAACGTTTCTTACTGCATTCTACAGCTGTAGGCATTTACCCGCATGGCAAGGCGAAACACCAAATCGAGCACAAAAATAAATACAATGAAAAGGACGAAGAATAGTGTAATACGATTACTCCTGATGGTTGTACTAGGAATTGGTATAACAGGAAGCGCCCCTGCTCAACCTTCCGTTCCTATCGAATCGTACCGCTGCCAAATCTACAACATCTACACCACGGGTAATTCAACCGGCTGGCTGCAGGTGTTAAAGGCGATGGAAGCTAGCTACAACAAATCCCAGAACGACGACCTTCAGCTCGAGATCATCCGCACGTACTACGGCTACATCCCCTTAGCCATTAGCAAAAACAACGACGAGTTGGCCTCTAAAATGCTCGATAGAGCCTTTGCCTATTTAGATAGCTTTTTGGTAAAGCACCCCAAGAATGCCGAAGCAATTGCCATACATTCGTCGTTTTACGGCTATAGAATTGCCATCAACCCGCTAAAAGGCCCTTTTTTAGGCCCGCGAAGTCAGGTTATTCTAAAGGAAGCGCTTGCCATTGCCCCAAACAACCCCTGGGTGCTGCTCGAACAGGCCAACGCGCTACTCTACACCCCAAAGCTATTTGGTGGAGATCCAACCCGAGCGCTAAAGGTGTACAACGAATCGATTGCCATTCTGACCAGACAAGGGAACAACAGCTGCACCTGGAACTACCTCAACGCCTACATAAACCTAGCCTACTGCCAAATTAAGCTCAAGCAGTACGCCGCAGCCCAGCAAACCTACAACAAGCTACTGGCTATTGCCCCCGACTTTAAATGGGTAAAGCAGGAGCTCATTCCGGATCTTCAGAAAAAAATAGCGAAAGGAAAGTAAATCGGTGCTCGTAGTCTTTTACCACAGCACAGGCCAAAACCTAAAAAAGGCTGTCCCGAAATTAGGGATAGCCTTTTTATATAGATGGAAGAGGTGAAGGTTAAGCCAACACCTCTATTCTGTCGAATTAATTCAGCGTATTTCCGTTAACAAACGAAACTGGACAATTTTCGATACTATGCCAATTACCATGTCCATCTTGATACTTGTAGTTGCAAGTACCAGTCTTCCAATCTTGACTTAATACCATTCTACACTCAAAGTTTACATTACCACCACCTGGAGTAGGCTGGCAACCTGAACAAACAACCAGAATATGAGTCAAATTAGGCATCACAGTCATATAGGTAAACGTACCAGTTACCTGAGATTGACAGCTTACAGGAGGATTGGTAGCTTGGGTAATGCTAGCATGCCCTGTTACCGTTTCGGAAGGAGTACTTACGCCAAGCTGTAAATGAAGCACAGGAGCACCTACTTTTTTAGGTTCACTGATCTGATAGCTAGCAATAAAAAAACCGACTGATTGATTAACCTGTTGTCTTGTTTCCATTTTTTTTGGTTTACATGTTAATAATACATCCCAGTAATACTATGAGCTTTTGCTCAAAGCCGGAGGCAAGGTAAGGCTGGTTGATCCTTCAGTTCAAGTACCACGCCAGCTAATCAATACTAAATAAACATGCTGTTTCAACCAACACGCCAGGGTGCTACACAGTCCCCTGTATGACATCACAATGCTCGAACTCAAAGTCGGCTAAGCCAATCACACATAATAAAGCTTCCGCCAGCTATACCAGACAGCCTTTCCAACGTTTTCGTTTCCCCTTCGTGATTCGGATGTCGTGATACCAGCGGTACTGTGCATTTACTTGCCAAGTCTATATACGACGACAAGCACCATTGCGCAGCAGGCAGTAGCGAGTAATTCTAGAATTTTTCGTTTAAGCTTATTGGGAGAGAAAAGCACCATGCTAAAGCGCCTACTATCACGAGGTGAAGTAGGCGCTTATTTAAAAAGAAATGAAATTATCAATTAGGATAAAGCTACCACAGCTAGGACCCAACTATTTTTTCTACTACTGTTTCAACGATTCGTACAGCTGCTTACATTTTGACAAAGGGTGATAAGTCCACTGTCGGAAAAACCGATCCTAAATTTGGTAGAGTATAAACGATGAAGCTTAAATTTTTCACCTCATTTTAGGGTTAATACCCCCACCACAAAACCATGTACTAAATTGGTAAGCTGCTGAACACTCCTTCCGCGTCAATTCCATACTACTTCAGCAATCGCTACTAACCCCCGACTATCGAATTATTAAGATGGGTAGCGAGAATGCAAGATAAGGCTATTAGCTTATCCTATTCAAGTACCTCATGACGTTAACCTTGTTAACCTTTGCTTTTTTATACGAATGATTCCCTGGATACTTAAGAGTAACCCGCAATTACGAAGCAGAATTTACTATTTTTATAATCGCAAAAAACAAAACCACCAGCTTGACCACTAACGTAAAAACATTTGGAGTATTCGCAGCTTGCTGTATCGCCCTGCTGCTAACCGGTTGCAAGGAGAAGCATGTACAGCGAGGATTCTACTTCTGGAAGTCGCCCTATACCATATCGGCAACAGAGAATGAGTTGCTAGAAAAAAGCAGGGTTGGCAAAATCTACCTAAAGTATTTCGATGTGGTAAGCGACGAACGGTTCTCCATTCCCACGCCTACCGCTACCGTTGACCTATCCGATTCGACACATAACACATTGGAGGTTATTCCAACCATATACATTACCACCAACGCCATTCGCCAGCTAAAGGGCGATTCCAATATTGCCACACTAGCCCGCCTAATTTGCCGAAGGATATCCCAAATTGATTCGGTTTGGAAGATACCCCCACACCAGGAAGTTCAAATTGATTGCGATTGGACCCCTAGCACCCAAGCCACCTACTTTAAGCTGCTGAGCGCTATCAAATCGAACAAGCTGCTTAAGGGCAAAACGCTATCGGCAACCATTCGGCTACACCAGATTAAGTATATCGAAAAAACGGGTGTGCCACCTGTCGACCGCGGGATGCTGATGTGCTACAACCTTACCGATGTGAGAAGCTTGTATTCTGAAAATTCAATTTTTAATGCCGATGAGGCGCTGCAGTACACCCAAAACCTAAGGAGCTATCCACATCCCATAGATATTGCCCTGCCAATATTTAGCTGGGGGGTTGTGTTTAACAACGGGCGATTTAGGCTCATTATGAATGGGCTCACCGCCCAGGAGCTATCACGCAACACCCACTTTAGAATGACCCGAAAGAATCACTACCTGGTAACAAGTTCAACCACGCTAAACGGGGTGACCCTTTATACTGGCGAGCAAATCCGCACCGAAGCCTCAGATATGTCCGAGATTGCTCGCTTTTCGAAGGAGCTTCGAATTGCCAACGACACGCTAACCGTTAGCCTCTTTAGCCTCGATAGTAAATACCTGAAAAACATCAATAATGAAAAGATTGAAGCACTCTTTAGCGCTATACATTAGCCTACTAACCGTTGCCCTTTCGGGAGTTGGCCTGCTGGCATACGCCTGCGCCGACTACGATTGGGAGTCGACCTACGTATCCTTTTTCCACAAGAACCTGTCGGATGCGCCCAACACCGAGCCCCTTTACCTAACCGAGCTCACCTTCTTCTCCGACGAGCCATTTGAGGCAAACGACACGCCCAACATGCTGGAGTGGCGATCGTACAGCAAGAACGAGGCGAAGGAGGATGATGTGAGATGGCTCCTTCACAAGGGAAACCTTACCATTATTGGCAAGATCCAAGGTTTCGTAAACCAAAAGGTGAAGCAGCTACCCGACTCGATAAGAAAAAACAGCTTTGTACAGTACGCCATCGCGCATAAGGATCGCGAGCTGCTCGACTACCTAAGCTACGCCATGCAGTGCCAGGAATTCGTCAACCTAAGCGCATACGACATGTGGGATTACAAGGCACCCGAAGAGGCAACCATCAGCAAGCTGCTACAAACGGGCGAAGCAGGCTACAAGCGCTGCACCTCATCGTTCCTAAAGCTACGTTGGGGATTTCAGCTGGCGCGACTTGCCCACTACAACGGCCGGTACGAGCAGTGCCTTGCCTACTGCAAAGATTACATCCAGCCCATCAACCTTGCTTCTGAAGTGCACGGATGGGCGCTATCGCTAAAAGCGGGTTCGATTTTTAAGTCCGAACGCAAAGCAGAGGGCATCTACCTATTTTCGAAGGTTTTCGACAGCTGCCCCAAGTACCGTATGCAGGCATTTAACACCTTCCGCCATGTCGACAATGGCTTGGTAAACGAGGCGCTGAGCCTTTGCCAAAACAACCACGAGCAGGCTGTACTTTGGGCTATGCGCGGGTATAACAGCTTTAACAACACTCCCGAAGTACTTGTAAAGGTTAGCGAGCTAGATCCTACCCTGCCCGACCTGGAGGTGCTACTGGTACGTGAGGTAAACAAAATTGAGGCGGCAATCAAATCGCCCATCTCGTACGTCGATACCAACGCCACCGAAATTGCCCAACGAGAAAGGCTAACCGATTCGCTATCCACCATCCTGCAGCCATCGATCCAAAAGATTGCCCAAAACGCCAAGACCAAGAACCCCGCATTGTGGTACACGGCATCGGGCTACATCTACTTTTTAAACAAGAGCTATGCAAACGCCTCCCAGATGTTGGAAAAGGCAGAAAAGCTATCGCCTACCGAAAAGGTAAAGGGACAAATTACCATTACCAAGCTGCTGGTGGAAATCAATCGCCAGAAAACGATTAGCCCCGAGAGCGAAAAGGTTATTACCCAAGGCCTCGAATGGCTTAAGGCCAAAGTGGCCAAAGAGGGGAAACCCGACTACTACAGCTATAACCGATGCTACTACAACAGAACCTACCAGTCGATAGCGTCGGAAGTGCTGGCTAAAAAATATCTCGGTCTTGGCAACGTTCCCATGGCCATCCTTTGCCAAAAGCTAAGCATTCCCAAATTCGATTACGAAGATTACTTTACCTCCATTGGCCTTTACATCGACGAGCACGCCTCGATACCGCAGGTAGAGGCGCTGATTGCCCTATCCAAGAAAACGAATAAGACGCCCCTCGAGAAATTCGTGGTAACCAATGCCGCCATATCCGAAAGCCAGCTTAACGAGCTCATTGGAACAAAATATCTGCGTGCATACGACTTTAAGCAGGCCGAAGGGTTCTTTAAGAAGCTACCGGCAAATTACTGGAAGGGAAAATCGATTGGCGAATTCCTCAACAGCGATCCGTTTGCGGATAACGACAACACGAAAAAGGCATCGAAGAAATCGCCACGCTATACCAAGCTATCGTTTGCCCAAAAGATGATGGAGTACACCAAGCTGGCCGGTACAGCCGACGAGACAGGCGCTGCCTACACCTACCTGCTTGCCAACGCCTACTACAACATTTCGCACGCCGGCAACTCGTGGGCTATGGT
Source organism: uncultured Acetobacteroides sp. (assembly GCA_964292015.1). Taxonomy (GTDB): domain Bacteria; phylum Bacteroidota; class Bacteroidia; order Bacteroidales; family ZOR0009; genus Acetobacteroides. Next base: position 309 of record CAXYUU010000068.1, on the reverse strand, counting down.
GCAGTACTACTGGAGCGGATCGGAGTACGACTTTTGCTACACCGGGCCAAGATCCGACCCGTTTAAACGCGACTACCAGATGGCCATTACCGCAATGAACCTCTACCAAAAAGCCGCCTCGATGACCAAAAAGCCCGAGGTTAAGGCTCGATGCCTATTCCAAGCATCGAAATGCTACGGAATGCAGGTGGCGGTTTGGACTTGGGATGCCAGCTATGAAAAGCAATCGCCCGGCCCTTACCTGAAGGAGAACCGCTACTTTAAGGAGCTAAAGGAAAAGTATCGGAATACGAAGTACTATAAGGAGGT
>CAXYUU010000067.1:0-11270 GCA_964292015.1 uncultured Acetobacteroides sp. | reverse complement strand
AGAAATTGAAGTAAAATACAAGGCCGACGTTCTCCCCTTGTGCTTTGACATTAGGGATAAGGAGCAGGTTGAACTTGCCATCAGCAACCTTCACGAGCGCTGGAAAAAAATTGACGTACTTATCAACAATGCGGGACTTGCTGCCGGACTTAGCCTAATCCATGAAGGATTGGAAGACGACTGGGAACGTATGATTGACACCAATATTAAAGGGTTGCTCTACATTACCCGTAGAGTTGCTCCAATGATGGCCGAGAATAAATCGGGTCATATTATCAACATCGGATCGATTGCGGGTACAGAGGTATACGAAAATGGCAACGTTTACTGCGCAACCAAGCATGCGGTAAATGCGCTTACAAAGGCAATGCGTATCGACCTGTTAAAGTCGAACATTAAGGTATCGCAAATTCGCCCAGGAATGGTAGAGACCGAATTCTCGATTGTTCGCTATCATGGGGATGAGGAAAAAGCCAAGAATGTGTACGCAGGCGTTACTCCTCTTTTTGCTGAAGATATTGCACAGACCATCATGTTCGTACTAACTCGCCCTGCGCATGTAAGTATAAACGACATTGAGGTTACCCCTACTCAGCAAGCTAGTGCAATATACGTTACTAGAAATCTGTAAAATTGTCCTACATCACCAATAGAAAAAGACCGCAGTGCGGTCTTTTTTATTTTCATTAAGCTTATAAATAGACTTCTGTTTTCAAATTAGCAGAACATGCTTAGGGTGGGGATGCTGTAGAATGAGGACATTTCTTAAGATGGAGCTGAGCGAATACAGGTTCAACACCTAATACAATCTATTTTTGGAGGGTAACCCTACTTTTTTGAGAACACCTCAAAGAACATGTCGAATTGAGGTTGAGTTCCTAGGACAAACAGCTTACCATCGCGCTCTAAAGGTCGATCGAGAAGCGGGTTGATAAGAATCTCGCCATCGGCGGATTTATATCCAATAATACTCACGCCGGTAACCCTCCTAACATGCAGATCGTGTATTGGCTGCCCAAAGTTATGCTCAGGGAAGATGGAGCAAGGAATCTCCTTGTAGCTTTCGGGAGCACCATCGTTATAGGAAAGCAGCCGCCAGAATTCGGAAATATCGGGCTTGAGCACCACGTTTGCCATCATATTGCCACCAATTTCTTCGGGACGAATGACAGCATCGGCACCTGCGCGGATCATCTTGTCGTACGAATTTTCCTGAGAGGCCCGGCTAACGGTGTGTATCGCCGGATTAAGACCTTTGGCGGTAAGGATTACAAACACGTTATCGGCATCGGACGGAAGGGTACAGATGATGGCTCGGGCATGCTTTATGCCGGCCTCGATAAGACTTTTTTCGTCGGTTGCATCGCCAGTAACCACCACCAAGTTTTCGGACTTGGGGGCTCTTTCGCCTCCTCGCCTATCGACTACCACGATTCGAGTTTCTGAAGACATTAGCTCATGACAGGCGGCGCGGCCTGTTCGGCCTAATCCGCAAATGATAACGTGATTTTTCATCTTTTTAATTCTTCGACGTAGATACTGGTGTGCAAAATATCGACGAGCATCGCCCTCGACAAAGGAGTGGCTTATTAGGGTGATAGAGTATGCGAAAACCCCCAGAGTGGTGAGAATAAGTATCGAGGTAAAAATGCGGCCAACGTCGGATAGGGGATGCACCTCGGTAAAGCCAACGGTACCTATTGTGATGATGGTCATGTAAAAGGCATCGAGAACGCCATAATTTTCGAGGTATATATAGCCACAGGTGCCTATGGATATAATACCTGCTATAAGCAGTATGGGCCGATGTATTTTGGTTACCTTGAAAAAATTGAACATGCTACGGGTAGTTTTACCACCTAAAATTAGTGAAATAGCGGTAGAAACAGCACAAAAAACAAAAACAGCCTAATAATTTAGGCTGTTTTAAGATAAAGTGATTAACGACTAACACTAAGCGATCCAAAAAAACAATTACGACTCGCCTACTCTCTTCCTGGTGTTTTAAAGCTGAAAGGCTCAATAAAAAAACTGCTGAGGTTGCTCTTTCGTCGTGCCAAAGGTAACCGATTTTTTTACCGGCCTACACCTTCAATAGGGTTGCTGGGGCTTTGCCCTGAGGACAAAAAAGGGGAATGCAGCTAACCCGCTACCTACCTACGCTATACCACGTGCAAAACCTTGCACGCAAGCGCGGTTTAACACTCCTACTGATCACTTTTAGGGGCGGGCACCCGTACTGCCGAAAAATGACGGGTAGCCATGGTTACTTGGGAGGTGAAAGCACAACTGGGAGCAGCAACTCCCCCCTGCTGTAACTCCTCGCCATGCGATGCCCCTACCGGAGAGGTGAACGGGCTACTTTTCGACTTCGTTTCGGATCAGGCGTTCGATATCGGAGAGCTTATCTAACGGCACCGAGCTGAGGATTTGAGTAAGATTGAGAACCGTTTCGGTTCTTCGAAGGCTTACCAAGGGGTGGCTATCGGTACTCTTTTGGTCGTTGCCAGGAATCCACTCCAACAAGTCGTTGGGTGTGCAGCTGAGCATTTCGCAAAGACGCTCGACGTCCTTTAAGTTTAGCTTCTCGATTCGGCTGTTGACAATTCGGGTAGCAAAGTTATCGGAGTAGCCCGCTTTTACCAGGTGGGTAAAGGGCTTGTCGATTCCGCGGGCCTTAAATAATCGGCTGAAGTTGAAGATTAACATGGTGCAGTCTCCTTATTTTAAAAGTTTACCGTTCTAAATTAAAACTTCCTCGTTTACTTCGCAAGCGTAGTCGTTACTTTCTTCTTTTCTGCCGTTTACTTCTAACTTTCCTACGCTTACTCTTAAAACATACCCGTTGTATTTAAAAAGGCGTACGTTCATTTCTACTTATCAGTCCCCTTGTTCAAAAAATACCGACCTTAATGCTAGAATGGGGAGGTTTAGACAGCCGAAGATAGTGCCAGCTTGCACGAAGCGATATTCAACCACTACGTGGTTGTTTGCGATATACTTACGAATCCCCCGAATTGCACTCGGGGCTAATAGAATTGAAGCCCCTTAGGGCTTCTGACGGTAATGTAAGGAGGACTGTCCTGTGATTTAGGCGAGTGAAAATGCAGGGAGGGGAATGCCCATGAAGAAGGGGTTGTATTTGAAAACCATCAACAAAAAGAAGGGTGCCGTTGCGCCTTACCATCAGCTTAAATGGGGTTGAATACGGAATTGGGAGATAGCCTGCTCGTTCAGATTAGGGTAGCCCAAATTGTCACAAACGAAATCATCGGCCTCCATCGATTTAACTTTTGAGTATTGGTGGGTGTTTAGTACCTTTGAATCATAACCTAGAAAAAAAGATAGCCATGAACGATGTTCTTACGTGCATATTCGAACGAAGTAGCGTTCGGCAGTACACCTTGCAACCGGTAGATCGGGAAACGGTGGAGCTGCTGGTAAAGGCGGCCATGGCGGCACCAACGGCAAAGAACCGTCAGCCGTGGACCTTTATTGCCATTACGCAAAAGGAGACGTTGAACCAGCTTGCAGAGGGGCTTCCCTACGCAAAAATGGTAAAGGATGCCCCTTGCGCCATTGTGGTATGCGGCGATATGTCGAAAACCAAGGAGGAGGATCGGGATAAGTGGGTGGTGGACTGCTCGGCCGCAACGGAAAACCTGCTGCTTGCGGCCCAATCGCTTGGGCTTGGAGCGGTATGGACCGGGGTGTATCCGGATACCAGCCGGGTGGAGCTGGTGAGAAGCTGTTTGGATCTTCCCGAATACGTAATACCGCTGAACGTTATACCGGTTGGATATCCTTTAGGGGAATCGAAACCAAAAGATAAGTTTAAACCCGAACGCTTAATGTGGGAACGATGGGGATAAGACCAATAGTAAGAAAGGAGACCAGCAGAAAAACGCTCTGCTACTTTCTCATATACAAACCCTACGGGATGCTTTCGCAATTTAGCAAGGAGGGCGACAAGCCCACGCTTGCCGACCTAGACTTTACGTTTCCTAAAGATGCGTATCCTGTGGGCCGGCTGGATCACGATAGCGAAGGGTTGCTGCTGCTAACCAACGACACCAGCCTAAATAGCCTGCTGCTTAATCCGAAGAAGCACTACAGCAAGCGATACTGGGTGCAGGTAGACAGGGACATCACCGATGAGGCGGTGGGGCTGCTGCGCAAGGGAGTTACCATCAACGTAAACGGGGAGTACCGTACCCACCCGGCCGTTGTGACCAAGATTGACGAGCCCCTGCTCCCCGAACGGGTTCCCCCGGTACGATTCCGACTGAGCGTGCCTACCAGCTGGATTGAGATCACCATTACCGAGGGAAAAAACAGGCAAGTACGAAAAATGCCCGCTGCCGTTGGCTTTCCGACCCTTCGGCTAGTTAGAAGCGCCATTGGCCCCATCGAAATAGCGAACATGCAACCGGGTGAAGTTATTACCCTTGGCGATACCGATATAAAACGGCTAACGGCGCTGTAGCTTACCAGCGGCACCTAATTTTGCGACTTCGTCTTCCACTATTTGTGTAAATATCTATCCTAAAATAAAAGTTTTAGTACAATTGGGTGTCAAAAACCTACTGAATACCAATACCAACCTGAGAATATAAAATATAGCCTATGCAACCCATTAGTATGGTAAAGAGAACATCGATGCTTTTAATTGTCCTTTCCATTGTACTTGCATCGTGCTCCGACAAAAAAGGCGGAGGAAAAAAGGACAAGGGTAAAGATTCGAAGCCGCTGGCGATTAACGCGATTGTTGTTAAGCCGTCGAAGTTGGAAGACGAAGTGAGCCTTAACGGAGCGCTGCTGGCAAACGAGCAGGTGGAGCTAAAAGCCGAGGCTCAGGGTAAAATTATTGTACTAAATCTGGTGGAAGGTGCCGTAGTAAAAAAGGGAACCTTGCTGGCGAAGCTCAACGATGCCGACCTACAGGCCACCCTTAAGCGCCAGAATGCCCAAGAGGCACAGCTTAACGCCGACGAGAAGAGGAAGAAATCGCTTTACGCCATCAACGGTATCAGCCAGCAGGAGTACGAGCAGGCAAAGACCTCGCTCGACGCCATTAGGGCCGACATACAGATGACCCGCGCCCAAATTGCCAAAACAGAAATTCGCGCTCCCTTCGATGGAACGGTAGGCCTACGCGCGGTTAGCCTTGGCGCCTTTGTAAGCCAAAGCAGCACCATCGCCAAGCTGATACAAACACATCCCCTAAAGGTTGAATTTAACCTGCCCGAACGCTACTCGATGGCCATTAAGAAGGGACAGGAGATTAGCTTTAGCGTAGAGGGCGACAACGCTGACTACAAGGCGAAGATTTACGCCATTGAACCAGAAATTGACCCGCTAACACGAGCGGTTAAGATAAGAGGGTTTGCCTCGAATGCCAAGAACAGCTTGCTACCCGGCTCGTACATCAAGATAAACTTGCCACTTCAGGGAGGGGCTGCACTGCTGGTTCCGGCAGAGACCATTGTTCCCAAGCTCGGATCACAAAATTTATACGTCGTAAAAAATGGCAAGGCGATGCTCACCGAGGTTAAAACTGGCTTTAGGACAGGAACGCAGGTGGAGATTATAAAAGGAATTTCGAAGGGCGACACCGTAGCCACTACGGGACTAATGATGCTAAAGAGCGAAATGCCGGTAATCGTAACCGTAGAGTAACCCTACCTAACCCATTAAACCTGCGCTATGAGCATTTACGGAACAAGTATAAAACGCCCTGTTCTTACAATGGTGTACTCCATTGTAATTATCCTTTTTGGATTTGTTGGATTTAGCTACCTGGGCATTCGCGAGTACCCCAGCATCGACCCGCCAATAGTAACGGTATCGACGAGTTACACCGGAGCCAACGCCGATGTAATAGAGGCCCAGATTACGGAGCCGCTAGAGGCTTCGATTAACGGCATACAGGGTATTAAGTCGCTACAGTCGTCGTCGTCGGATGGTAGAAGTTCCATCTCGGTTGAGTTTCAGCTGGGGAAGGATATGGAGAGCGCCACCAACGACGTGCGCGACAGGGTGTCGCAAGCCATCAGGCAGCTGCCTAAAGATGTGGACCCTCCGGTAGTTTCGAAGGCGGATGCCGACTCGGATCCCGTTATTGCCTTCTCGATGCAGAGCAGCAACCGCGACCTGCTATCGCTGTCGGACTTGGCCAAAAACGTGCTGAAGGAACGACTTCAAACCATAAACGGGGTTAGCCAGGTGAGCATTTGGGGCGAGAAGCGCTACGCCATGAAGATCGACCTTGACCCCGTAAAAATGGCCGCATTCCAAATTACCCCTAGCGACATCAGAAACGCGCTTGCCAAAGAGAATGTGGAGCTGCCAGCCGGACGAGTGGAGGGCTACAACACCGAGCTAAGCATCCGGACATTGGGACGACTTACCACCGCTGAAGATTTTAACAACCTTATTATAAAGGACACCGACGGTTCCATCATAAAGCTCCGCGACGTTGGGATTGCCAGCCTAAAACCCGAAAACGAGCGAAGCATCAACCGCGGTAAGGGGCTTATCCCTCAGGTGGCCATTGCGGTAATACCGCAACCCGGATCGAACCAAATCGATATTGCCAACGAGGCCTACAAGCGCATTGACCAGCTGAAAAAGGAGCTGCCCAAGGACATCAGCATAAACCCGGTTTGGGATGTTACCACCAACATTCGCAAGGCAATATTTGAGGTTCAGGAAACCATCCTGCTTGCCTTCCTGCTGGTGGTGCTGGTTATCTTCTTCTTCCTACGCAGCTGGCGAACCACGCTCATCCCCATAATTGCCATTCCAATTTCGCTCATCGGCAGCTTCTTTGTGATGTACGTTGCCGGATTCTCGATTAACGTGCTAACGCTGCTGGGCATTGTGCTCACCACCGGGCTGGTGGTTGACGACGCCATTGTGGTGCTCGAAAACATCTTCAAGCGTATCGAGCGGGGCGAAGATCCCTACAAGGCGAGCATGGAGGGAACCCACGAGATCTTCTTTGCGGTACTATCGACCACCATTACGCTTATTGCCGTATTCTTCCCGATCATCTTCCTCGAAGGGGTAACAGGTCGGCTGTTCCGCGAATTTGGCATCGTGGTGGCCTCCTCGATTCTCATTTCGTGCTTCGTGTCGCTAACCCTTACGCCCATGATGTGCGCCAGGATGCTAAAACACGACAAGAGCACCGGTAGGTTCTACCAGTTTTCGGAACAATTTTTCGAATGGCTCAGCAGCAGCTACCGCCGAGGGTTAACCCGGTTTATTCACTACCGATGGTTCTCCATCGCCATCATGCTGGTTTCGCTAACCATTATTATAGTAATAGGGAAAACGTTGCCCGCAGAGCTTGCCCCACTCGAGGATAAGGGACGCGTATCGCTAATGGCAACGGCGCCCGAGGGTACCGGATTCGAGAAGATGGACAGCTACATCCTGAACCTGGCCCAAATTGCAGACACCATTCCCGAGGTGGAAAGCATCATTGCCCTAACATCTCCGGGAAGTGGAGGCGCAAACAGCGGCTTCATCAGGATATCGCTGGTGCCAAAAGCAGAACGTTCGCGTTCGCAGCAGGAGATTACCGACCAGCTGTCGGATATTGCCAAGAAGTACAACTTTGCCAAAACGTTTGCCACACAGGAGCAAACCATCAACACCGGCAGAGGAGGTGGAATGCCCGTTAGCTTTGTGATACAGGCATCGAGCTTCGAGAAGCTAAAGGAGTATCTGCCAAAGTTCTTAGACAAGGCACAAGCTAGCGCCGTATTTCAGGCGGTAGACGTAAACCTCAAGTTCAACAAGCCCGAGCTGCAGGTAAAGATTGATAGGGATAAAGCCCGCTCGGTTGGCGTAACGGTATCCGACATCTCGGAGGCGCTGCAGCTCTACTTTAGCGGTCAGCGCTACGGGTACTTTATTATGAACGGCAAGCAGTACCAGGTTATTGGGCAGGCCTCGCGCCCTCTACGCGACGACCCCAACGATATTAAGGACATCTTTATCCGAAGCAATTCGGGTAAGCTCATACAGCTCGGCGAGCTGGTGACCACCATCGAGGAGAGTACCCCACCCCAACGATACCGCTACAACCGCTACATCTCGGCAACCGTATCGGCCAATCCGGCTACGGGAAAAACCATGGGACAGGGTATCGATGAAATGAAAAGCATCGCCAAGGAGACCCTCGACGATTCGTTCTCCACCACCCTATCGGGCATTTCGAAGCAGTTCGAGGATAGCTCCAACAGCCTCTACTTTGCCTTTATACTGGCCATCGCGCTCATCTACCTAGTTCTTGCCGCCCAGTTCGAGAGCTTCCGCGACCCGCTCATCATCATGCTTACGGTGCCGCTAGCCCTTGCGGGTGCGCTGCTATCGCTTTGGATGTTTGGCCAAACCATGAACATCTTTAGCCAGATTGGTATCATTGTGCTGGTGGGGATCGTTACCAAAAACGGGATCCTGATTGTGGAGTTCGCCAACCAGAAGAAGCAGCAGGGGCTCGACATCCGCACGGCAGCCATCGAGGCTTCGGCGGCACGTTTGCGTCCGATTTTAATGACCAGCTTGGCAACCATATTTGGAACACTTCCCATAGCCCTTGCCCTTGGAGCCGCATCCACCAGCCGTATCCCGTTGGGGATTGCCGTTATTGGAGGGTTGCTCTTTGCGCTCATCCTAACGCTCTTTGTTATCCCATCGCTGTACACCTACATTTCGAGGAAAACGGCAAACATCAGGCATAACAAGGATATCGACTAAGGCAACCACAACAGATCGGAAATGGACCCGCTAACGACACGAACAATGAAAAAAACGCTACTCATACTACTCATCACCACCGCCCTTGGCGGGATGAGCACCTCGGCACAGCAGGTGCTAACCCTAAAGGATGCGGTAACGCTGGGCCTCGAAAACGGATACGACATCCGCATTGCCAAAAACGATATTGGCATAGCCACCAACAACAACAGCTACGGCAACGCCGGATTTCTACCCCGCGTAGACGCCACAGTGGGCGGCAACGTCCGATCGTCGAGCGACAAAACCACCCTGCTGAATGGGACAAGCACCACCGCAAGCCCCAGCACCGTTAACGCCACGGCAGGCGTATCGCTGTCGTGGACGCTTTTCGACGGAATGGGAATGTTTATTGCCAAGGAGAAGCTCGACCTGCTGCAAAAGCAGGGCGAAACCGGCCTGAGGGTAAGCATGGAAAACACCGCGGCACAAATCGTATCGACCTACAACGCCCTGGTTCAACAAAAACGGCTGGTAAAGGTGTTTTTGGAGACCATGGACATCTCGAAACAGCGGGTAACCATAGCCCAAACCGCCCGAAACGTAGGATCGGGATCCGAAGTGGCACTGCTAAAGGCCGAGGTAGACTACAAAACCGACAGCTCGAACCTTGTACAGCAAGGCTTAGCGCTGTCGAACCTAAAAGCCGACCTTAACCAGCAGCTCGGCCGAGCACCCGAAACCGCCTTCGACGTGGAGGAGCTGCCGCTAACCAGCAGCCCGATGAGCTACGCCGAAATTTCGGCCAAGGCGATGGAGCAAAACCCCAGCCTGATTAGGGCTCGCCAGGAGCTGGCCATTAGCCAGCTCGGCGTAAGGGATTCGAAGTCGGCCATTCTACCAACGGTAAACCTCAACTCGAGCTACACCTTTAACCAGTACGACTACTCGGCGGGAGCGAACAGCAAGTTCAGAACCCACGGCCCGTACGTAGGCGTAACCGCGGGTATTCCGCTCTTCAACGGGTTTAACATCCGCCGAAACGTTAAGAATGCACAGCTGCAGGTAGGTACCGCCGAGCTCCGAGCACAGCAGCTCGAGCAGTCGCTTAAAACCGACATCCTAAAAACGTACAACGCCTTTACCACCACCCAATCGGTGGTCGACATCGAGCAGCGCTCGCTTGCCCTGGCACGTAAAAACCTCGACATCGCACTTAAGGCCTACGCCCAAGGTTCGATAAGCGATATCGACATGCGCGAAACGCAGAAAAGCTATGTCGACGTATCGTACCGCCTGCTAAAGGCCCAGGTCGATCTCAAGAATACTGAGGTGGAGCTACGCCGAATATCGGGAACCCTAACCGTTTCCACCCAGCCGTAAGACATTGCAAAGGCGAAACCTTCAACATGGTTTCGCCTTTTTTAATACTTCCCAAACGCCATAATGGCTACATTTGCGACACATCAACACATCGACACCATGAGCAGCAACATCAAAACCATCATATTCGACCTCGGAGGCGTACTTATCGACTGGAATCCCGAGTACGTTTACCGTCAGCTTTTCGACAACGACGAGCAGAAGATGAGGTGGTTTTTAACCGAAATTTGCCCCTACAGCTGGAACGAGAACCAGGATGCCGGCAAGAGTTGGCCGCTGGCCATCGAGGAAAAGGTGGCCGAATACCCCGAATACCGCGAGTGGATTGAGGCCTACTACTACCGCTGGGAGGAGATGCTTGGCGGATCGATTGCCGGTACGGTGGAGATCCTAAAGGCGATAAAAGCCAGCAACGAGTACCAGCTGCTCGCCCTTACCAACTGGAGCGCCGACACGTTTCCCAAAGCCCTCTCCATTTTCGACTTCCTGCACTGGTTCGACGGCATTGTGGTATCGGGCGAGGAGAAAACGCGAAAGCCCTTTACCGATATCTACGAAATACTATTCGACCGATACTCGGTAACCCCATCGGAGGCCATCTTTATCGACGATAATTCGAAGAACATCGAGGTAGGCCGCCAGCTGGGACTAAACTGCATCGGCTTTACCCAACCCGAAAACCTAAAGATGGAGCTCTCGAAGCTCGGCGTTAACCTGTAGCCAACCATCAAAAACGACCATAGCATCGGGTGCTGGCGCAAGCCAGCACCCGATGCCGTTATATACTCCCCTGCCACTTTAGCGGTAGCACCGCGATGCCTACCCAACGCGCCCCCTACCCTCGATACCGAGATACAGGCCAACGCCCAGCTCAAGCAAACCAACGCCCCGCCCACCCTTGCTTTCACCCCAATACACACCAGCCTACCTGCTGGTAATCAATACGTAAAACCGATCGACAACGATTAAAAGGGGGCAAAAAAAGTCCAAATTTTGCCCTTTTTTCTCCCAATTTCAGAGAAAATCGGCTGAAAATACGGCGACGTCGGGCGAAATTCAGAAAAAATCGCCGGTTTTTACGGCCTTGTTCCCGTTTTTTCAAAAAAAAACACCGTCAAAAACGACGACGTCGAGCAAAA
>CAXYUU010000066.1:0-11310 GCA_964292015.1 uncultured Acetobacteroides sp. | reverse complement strand
TTCTTAGCGAGATCAGCAGTTATATTGTAGTATGACTCTATGGCTTTCTTATTATTATTAATCTGTGCATCTATATCTGATAGCGAAGTATTCTTGTCAACTTTGATGTCCTTGATAGAATCGATAGCTGATTTTACGTCAGCCGTTACCTTCTTGTATCCTTCGGCCCCTAGAGCAAGAGCATCGAAAACATCTATTCCTATTACAACCTTCGCTTTCCCTAGAAGATCTATTGTTGCTTTAATATTGCTCTTAGTCTTCTCTATTGCTGCATTGGTAGCCGTAATAGCATCTAATCCTTTTGCGCTACTTATTGCCTCGTTATACAGCCTTAGTGTTTCCCTCAGCGCATTTAGCTGAACATCAACTAACATTTTGGCCTGAACCTCTGCCTCTTTTTTACTTTTGGCTATGGTGCTCACGATCGTAGATGCAAACGATATAGCGGCACCTACATAATTCCCCGACGCTAGTTGAGATATGGTATTAGCCATCTGATTAGCGTTGTCTATAGCCTCTCCTAATCCTTCATTCACTTGCCCTACAATACCCGCAATCCCTTGTAAATGCCCGGCAACTGTACTGAACGTGTCCGAAAGGATCGCCCCCTTCTTGGCCGTTTCCGTATCGAGTTCGCCTTGAGCCTTTATCTTTTCAGCGTCAGTTTTTGCGGATGCTATTTTCTTCTTTGCCTCTGCAATGCGCTGGTTAACGAGTTTAAGTGCTTCTAATGGAGCCTTGCTTACTAATGCGGCCTCGGTATCGGCCAACGCCTTATTAATAGCGAGTTTTTCCTCAGCAGTTATTTTCGAAACCTTTGCATCTTCCTTGAGCATTGCCACACGGGCGAGTAGCGCCTTTTTGCCCCACTTGTCGATGTTCTCATAGAGATACGCCCAACTCTTAAGTTCGGTGCGGTGTGATGCCTCCAATTCGCCCACATCGTCCTTCATCTTTTTGCGACGAACTGCAGCTTGTGAGGTTAGCCCCTTATTTTCCAGCGTGGCAATATCAAGCATTGCTTGGCCAACTATATCGAGGCGTTTTTGCTCAAATGTCTTCGTTGATTCGAGCAGGGCATCCATAGAGTTATCCTCTACGATCTGATCTTTACCCTCGCCAAAGAATAGGGAGAGTTCCTTGGATGCCTTGGCCTGTTCCGCTAGGGCGCGAAGCTTCCCGAGAGCATCTTTAGCCTCTTCGGGTAGCTGGGATATGTAGCTCTTATCGCCCTTCTTTAACCCCTTGCTTTTGTTGTAGGCCACAAGTAGATCAGCCTCCTGTTTAGAGACGGCTGCCAGCTGGTCAGAATAAGCGTTTTTAATGGTGGACATCTCCTTATCGAAACCATCCTTCATTAAGACTTCCTTATCCTTGTTGATCTCGCTGTAAACCTTGTATAGCTGCTCGCGGTAGGCTTCGCTATCAGCAACGGCCTTGCCACTCTTTTTCCCTCCGCTTATCCCTTCGCGTTCGGCCTCAAGCTTCTTTATCTGCTGTTCGTAAGCCTTGTATTCGGCACTCGTGGTAGCCACGGCTTGCTGCTCATCCTTTTTCTGCTTTATCTCCGCGTCGATAACGGAAATTGTCCGCTTCTTTGACTGAGACACCTTATTATCTACAACAATACCCTCTTCGGTCAACTTCGTTAAATCCTTCATTAAGGCTTGCTGATACTTAAATTCATCCCCTGAAATATCAACAATAGCCAAGGCTTGACCCAATGCTGCATTCCCGCCGGTCTTAATGGTATTCCACACTGAGGTTCCAAAGCCGACATCCCTACCTGCGCCCATTATCCGCTGCTGGCTTTGCTTCATTTCCTCCTTGATAGCATCGATCTTTATTTGACGCTCAACGGAACGAATATAGGTGTCGATAGCGGCGGTAGCCTTCCCTGTCCTGACTGCTTCCTCGGTGATATAACCAAGGTTGTCGGGCATTATGTCGTTTAACTTCTTAAGTGCATCGTTCTTTTGCTCGCGGGTGGTTACCTCGCTACGGATGGTGGATATAAGCGCATCAATCTTTGCTCTTTCCTCCTTGGCCCCATCAGTTGCATCCTTAGTAATGTCGCCTAACTTCTTTGCGGCCTTTTCTGCTGCGGTGGCATTATCTGAGAATAGTACAAGAGTGGCCACAAGTGCAATAATGGCGGCGGCAGCCAGCGCATAAGGGTTAGCCAGCATAGTTTTATTAAGCATGGCTTGAGCATCCTTAACCTTACCTATCACAATGGCTTGAAACGCCTGTAGGGTCGTTAAGCCCTGCGTAGATGCCATTTGTGCCAGCGTCATTTGGTAGCGTACCTTTTCGGCAATGCTTACGGCGATAACGGCGGCTTTATAAGTTCCGTATGTAGCAACGGCAATCTTTAGGATATTGATAAATAGCTGGTAGTTTTCTACCATTAGGCTGAGTAGTCCTATAGTTCCCTCGATGGTTCCCTGGTTGTCTGTTCCAAGTTTGTTAAACATCTGATCGATGCTATCTCCAAGGTTCGAGATCATTCCGGGGATAGTTTTCGACTGCTCTTGCATAAGGTTGTAGAATTGACCTCCTGCACCTGTCATACTATTGATAGCTTGCTCAACGGCCGAGAATCCCACTTTGCCGCTCTCTACCATCTTACTAATCTCGCTATCGGCTACGCCGAATTGCATTGCCAGCTGGTGAACAAGGGGCAATCCCATTTCCATGAATTGGCGCATGTCATCGCCCTGCAGCTTACCTTTTGCCTTTACTTGGCCATAGGCTAAGATCATCCGATCAAGAGGTACAGAAACACCCGAGGCGGCATTACCCAACTTTACCAGCGTGTCGTTTACGGTTTCCGCGCTTATCCCGTAGGCGAGTAGTCGCTTGGCACCATCGGCAACCTGAGTAAGGGAGAAGGGCGTACTTGCGGCCGTGTTGACCATTTGCTGCATGAGGGCATCGGCCTTTTCTTTGCTCCCTAGCATGGTGGTAAATGCAACAGTAAGCTGCTGCATCTGTCCCCGCACTTCGATTATTTGCGATCCAATATTTTTGGCAACATCGAAGGTGAAGTAAGCGGCAACGGCCGTTCCTGCATTCTTCCAAAGTGAGTCTATTTGCCTACCGGCACGTTCGTTTTCGCGCACAAATTCGCCTACGCTTTGGCTTCCTCTCTTAAAGTCGCGTTCGAGTTGATCGGTGCTCATTGATGCGTCGAAGTGTAATCCTGGCATGGCTCGGGTTGTTTCCCATAAAATTACCCTCCACCTAGTTTTTCTCCCGACATTTACCCCTGCAATGCATTACCATTGCTCGACTAGCTACGTATTAGCAAAAAAGGAGGCTATTAAGCCTCCTTTGCATGTTGCATATCCTTTTTATGCTTCTCTAAATCGTCCTTGGTGCGTATCCAAACAATCCCGTCGTTATCGGCTGATCCTTCGGCACTATCTTCGGCCTTATCGTAGTCGTACCAGCCAGCATCTGCCATCATTATTTGCAAGGCAATCCAGCTATACCCGTGCATAATGTCGTAATTCGATAGCCAGGTTAAGGATTTTCCGATATTGGCGATTGTTCCGAAGATGCACTTTCCTCCCTTGTGCTTTCTTCGTTCCTGCTCAGTAGGTTCAGGTCTTTTGTCGATGTCATAGTATAAAAAAAAACTGATGCGTTCCGGTGCATCTTAACTAGCGACATCAGATTAAACCAATCATCTGCATCCATACTCGACCATCTTAAGAGGGTAGATAAGGGACGGGCAAAAAGAAAGTTCAGGATAACCCCGTTTAGGCAGGTGAGCGCAACCATGCGGCTGAGGTGCTTAAACTCTTTACCCTTGCGTAGTACTACCGCATCTACCGACTCCTTACTGTCTACATCGGTAATGTAGGTTTGCTGCTCTGAAATGTCGATTAGCGTACTTGCATTGATGTAATGCAGCCGTAGAGGTAACTTTATCCATCCAAAGAGCGTAACGGCTATTTTCATACCCTTTTTGCTCTTTAGCACGCGGCAACCTTCGCGCTCGATAATAGGATTCTTAGGGATTTGCTCCATGGCTAAAAAGATTTACTCGTACTCAACTCAAACTCTAAACACACCATTTCCTCCTTTATCCCAAAAGCAACGGCATACTCCCATCTACGGTTCAGCAAAGAATATCTTGCATCCGTAACTATACCTTGCGGGCTGTCGGGCGTAGCGTGGTAAACCTTATCGGTTGGCGTAAACTTCGGAGCCTTGCATTCAAAACTCATCTTCAAAGCCTTTAGGTACGAACTTAGAAATTGCCTTGGTTACCTCGGCCTTGGTCACCTCGTGATCCTTGTTCCAGTCGTAGGCTGGGTTTTGGTCTGCAATCTTCTTTTTCATAAAGGGAGTAGCACCAAACTCGTAGGCTTCAGGCTTGCCAATGGCAGCAGGGTAGAACACGGCAAGGTAGCAGTCGGTAAAGCTCTTCATCTTACCCTTATATGGTGCGAGGTACTTCTTCACGTAGTCCAGCTGATCCACCTCACTCTTTACCCTCATTTGGTCGGGTGTAATCTTCCAAGGCTTAAGCGTCAACGGCATGAATTGGATAAGACCACATGCATTCGTGTACGGGTTGGTTGCGCTTGCCTTAAATGTTCGTGCTGTTTCAATGGCCATAACAACCATTAGCCAGTTAGGGTTAATTCCCAACCAGGTGCTAATCTCTTTTACCTTTTGGATAAAAGCATCCACGTTTGTGTGGATGCTTTCTTGATATGCTAATTTGTTCACTGTTTTAACTTATTAGTGATCGTGTTTTTCATAATACCAAATAGGCTATCAAATACCTTAAATATCTGAAACTTAACTCCAATACGAAGTAAATTTTCATCTATACTCTTCATTTCAAGATGTATGATATGAAGTATAATGTAGAAATGAATAAGCCTAAAAGGAATGTCGAAATAGTCAAGTCCGTTGTCGAGAATATGCAATCTGATCCATAAGCTTAATGATAATACGAGCATATACCCGCCAAGCTTCCAAATCCATCTGCTCCTTTTCTTCGTCGTTATTTCCTTTTTTTCCTTTTTTGACGCTCTTACCCCTGTTTTGTAGTCAATGTACATAACGAGAATGAGCAGAATAAAAAGAAACCCTGAGATGCCTAGTACACGTTGAGAAAAGGAGCATATTACAGCAAACACCGCCGCAAACAGTGCGGATACCTGTACCTTATACTCGGCAAAGTTGAATATGCGGTGTATGGTGAGTATAATTTGCTCCATTGGTTTAAGGTTTAGATGGGGTTCTTAATTTTTTAGCATACTCCTTAATATCAGGATTGGTATTTAACTTAGCATTAGGTGGCTCGTTTACGTCGGTCTTAATCCCCATCAATTTCAGTATATAGGTATAAATCCCGATGTCGTAGGCTCCATTAGCGGCAAGTGATGCGACTAAACCAACGATAAGCATTTGATACCACGGTAGTCCAGAGATAAATCCAACATCAAACGCCCATGCTATAGATGTAATGCCTAATCCTGTTAGCCACGAGACGACTTGAATAATAGTGCTATTTTTGAGCTTAAGTAGCCGCTTAACGCCCTCGACCGCCAGCGGGATAAGCGCCACCAGCGCGGCAAAGGTCGCCATGCTAAAGGGCACGGGTGTAGGAGTTGTAGTTAGTACTTGGTCGGTTACCGATACCTGCTCGGTAGCTGCTTGCGGCACATCTTGTGCGTAGGTCGGTTGCACGGCGAATCCAATTAGGATAATTGCCAGTAAGGCGATGATTCTTTTCATAAATGGTTTATTTAAGTAGCCCTACGATTGCAGGGCTACTCGGGTTTTGGTTATGCAAATGTTACAGAGTAAACTGGTTTGGTGGAAATAACGAGTAAAGGTTTAACCTTACACTTAAGAGTAAGCATATCATCCTTCTTTAATCCACCGCTAAAAACAGCTGAAAGTGCCCCTTTAGGGATGTTGAATGTCACTCCTGAGGTTGTTTCTATGCTAACAGAATTTTCTATTAGCGCAGCAGCCCCAATAGATGGCTCCCAATTTGTTTCCGTAGTTGCAGTTCCACCTTTAAGAGTTTTTAGGGTGGTTGGTGAGATGTCGTAGACAGCGAAACTAATCTCAATTCCACCCGCATCAGTAATAACACTTTTAACAGGGTTATCGCTTTGGTCTACCTTGAAGTCTTTTATGGTTGGTTCTTTTTCATCTACAGTAACCGAACCTTCTACTGTATCTGATATCGGAACTAACGGAGTTGGCATAGTTCCATCTGTCGATGCAACTCCCAACTTGATTGCTTTAATCAAATAGGCATACTTTGACATTTTACTAGGTATTAATGACGTTAAACTTTATTCTGATATTGGCGTAATGCTCCTTTAAAGCCTCATCTTTCTCGATGTTTGTCGATTCGATGAAGTAGGATATTCCACCCGATGTTACATCTTCGAATGCTGACATTGCAAGTGTGGCGAGAGCGTCCAAGCGAATAGAATTAGGGTAAAGACTAACCCCGTCTACTGTGTCCTTTACGTGGCAGTTTACGTTTAAGTAGCCTTTCTGTAGTATTCCCATGGACGTAGGTAGCGCATTGACTACTACATACTCGTTGGTAGCGCCTACTGGCTTAACCATCTTTCCCACGGGCACGGCTCCCATAACGTTTTTTAGCCTCAAATATGCCGCTGTTTGGATTGCTCCGACAGTCTTACTCATCGCATTTTTGTTTTAAATGACTTACCCCTAGACAACTTCACTCCACGGGTGGCCGCATAATCCTTGAGCATTTGCGAGAGGTCAACTATTGCCATATCCTGCTGAGAGGTGATGACGTTGTAGCCCTTACTCTCCACTCGGCTCGCATAGTCCATACCTGCTACTCCTATAAGTTGTAGCCCGTCCTTCTGAATGCTTGCAAGCAAATTTGCCCCGGCACTTTGACCTTCGGCTGTTCCTTCGATCTTCGAGCCCAGCAAGCTGCCATCAAGCAGAATGTAGTAGCCAATTGACGAACGAAGGTTAGCGGTTTGGTCATCGTAGTTACCTTTTGGAAATGCACCCGGTTTAATGTTTAAGGCTTCTTTCGCGTCACGCACGAAGTCTTCACCTACGTACTCCATTATCTCAATCATGCCGTCTAGCGTTGACTGATACTGAGCCTCGGCCTCCTTGGCGATGGCGCTGAAATCACCTGTAAACTTTATACCCATAGCCTTGTGTTTAGCTGTCCGTTAGACTGCCCTTTAGCAGTACCTTTTACCGTTCTTGTAGCGTCCATGGTTATCGACACCTCGGTATTATAGGGAAACTCAGTAGTAGTTTTTGGCATAAATACCGTAAATGAATACGCCATTTCATTGCCATCTACGCCTCTGATTGTCCTACCTTCGGTGTTCAATTCGGCTCTACATTCGCCATTAAACGTGGTTGGTGTTCCTGGTTGAACATCTCCGTTTACGTTAGTCATTGCAGCACCTTGAATGGTCGCCTTGAGCATGTGTGGATATTGCTTTACCATCTGACTACTTTGTTTTGGGTGCCTATCTTTTTAAAAGGATTAGCCTCTCCATACCGTTCGTAGATTCCCGAGGCTACGTTTGCAAAGTTGGTCTTGTCGGTCATCGAAACCGAATACCCACCCTCGCCCACATTGGCAGCGGTCAGCAGCGTTACGTATAAATCAGCCTTGGCTAGTGCAAATGCCTTTGTTGCTCCCGTGTATTCTTCGGCTGGAGTTACCACCCTATCAAGCAGGATACGCAGAAACGTATTATCGTCGATAGGATAACCAATTGCAGTTGACTTAAGAGCGTCTAGGTTTGTCATGCATTTAAGAGTTTAAAAGGGCGGCGAATACCGCCCTTTTAGATTATGACCAATGACTATACCCAAGTGCCGTTTTCGGTATCGAGCAGGTAGATGGAAGTAGGATCGTTGAGAACTGGGAAAGCATTGGCTTCGGACAGGGTCATTTCAGCGGCTGGGTTCAGCTCGCTATACTTTGACGTAAATACGAAGTCCTTCTTGATCGAAGTTGCAATCTTATTGTACTCAGGAAGATTCTCAGCCATGATCGGGCCATGTTGAATATCCCCAACCTTAAGATCGGTTACAAAGCAAACCTTACCGGAAGCCCAAGGCTTAACAGTAGTGCGTTGGTGTTCTGCATTCTCAAAGGTCACTGTAGGATCAATTACGATGATCTGAGGATATAGATTCTCCTTGAGATACTCGTTAATAACGCTAAGCGTGATGGAGAACTTGGTCTGCGTGTTTACATACGCTTTAACTGCATTTTGAATATCCGAAGTTGCCTTATAACGATTGAAAACAATGGTGTCCATAATGGCGTAAGCCAGTACGTCTCCATTAGCACGAGCAGCAGCAGAAATATTGTCGAATGCTACACTTGGAGTAGATGCCTTATCACTCCATGCTTTACCTCCATTGTCGGTAAAGCCGAATTTATTCTCGCTTGGAATACCGAAAGAAACTGCTGTTTCGGTAACGATACCCGCGTTATTAGTAGCATCAAGCGTGATTTCCCCTTTGGACATTGCTTGCATTGAAAGCCACTCCATACGAGCTCGGACACCATTATAGCAAAAGTCTACGTCACCAAATACAAGGTCTAGGATCGATTGCTTGTTAGCATCAGCCCCAGCCATTACCTTAAGTGCGTTATACTTGTTCCACTCGGATTCGTTCATCCTACGCCCTACAAGGGTCTTAGGAATATCCCCGGTCTTTTTGCTTACTACCGTACGAGTTTTGAGTGGGGCTGAACTATCGAAAGAAACAACCTCGGCCATAACCGGTGCGCCCTTCTCTCCTGATAGTGTTTCCCATTTCAATTCGGTAACAGCCTTTACATCGAAAAAGTTAGGGAAGTAGGTTGGTCTAACCTTCTTCGACGTAACCCTCGCCTCCATGGATGCCTTTGATATTTCCTTAAGTAATGATCTTTCCATTGTTGCAGATTATTAGATGAAACGAATAAGGTTGGGAGTAGTAGCCACCTTTGCAGGATAACTGTAAGGAAGGATGCTGGTTTGCACCGTGCCGCGTACCATAATGCCGCTTTGCTGGTTGGCAACGCTTAAGTCTACCTCGTTAAGGATGATTCCGAAAGGAGTTTGAGACTCTATAGCAGCACTTGCAGCCACAGCAGAAGAAAGTACAAGGCAATCAGTAATTGCGAGGTTCCCGATGGTAGCCGCAACATTGATAATGTCTTTGTCAACGTTGGTAGTGTCAATGGAGACGATGGCCTGAGAAATGGCACCTGCACCCGACTTACCAGCGATAACAATAATGTCACCGACCATAAATTCATGGTTCTTGAACACGGGGTAAGCAACTGGCGAACTACCAGCTACAGCCTGAGCCTTTGCCGTCTTGTATGCCGAGAATAGTCCACTTGCCTCCTTGCAAACAACCGTACCGGGCTTGAGCGAATCGGTACTTCTTAGCCCCGCTTTCTTAATCGTGCCACCTCCTACGTGATCTTCAAGTACCTTTACGATACAGATCGCGTTTTGAGTTTCTGACTTTTCGTTAGTGTACATCCTAAATAGTTTTAGGGTTAAAAATTGAGTTTTGCTACACCTACAGGCTGTTCCCTTGCTGCTACTGGCTCACCTTCCATTTCCTTTTTCCACTCCTCTACAGATAGGCTTGTGCTACCTGCTCTAGGGTTGAAAAGAGGCTTTTCTGCAATACCAAAACCAGCGTCGATTAACGACTGTTGGTGTTTATCAATACGCTCAGATAGCTTGGTTACTTGCGCCTCTACGTCTTCGGGTTTTTCAATCGTTAAGAGTTCGTAGAAGTCCTCGGGAATAGGAATCTTACTATCCTTGTACTTCTCCTTGATCGCTGCGATTGCTGTACCTCTCAATGCGGTAGATTGCTCCTTTTGCTTGTATCCTGATAACTCCTGTTGAATTGGTGCAAGAGCGGCTTGTATTGCATCTTGTACCATTTTGGCAGTTGCCTCGGGAGTACCTGCAACTGGAGGCGTGGATGGTTCTGCTGCTACTACTGGTTTGCCATCTTTCAACTTATGAGCTTCCTCATAAGTCTTGATAGCCGTTTGAGTGGCCGTAGTTGCGCGTCTGTCCCCTTCCTGTTGTGCGTACTGACTTGAAAATTGAAGAGATGCTATTACCCCCGCGTTGCACACGGTTTCAATCTGTGACTCTTCGGTGATGGTTGTTGCGAGTTGGCCTGATACCCCCTCAAGAATCGCATTCGGAACCCCCGTTAATTTGGTTTTCATAAATGCTAGAATTTTTTCCTTCATTTAGCTGCTAAATTTTAGTTACACGTTCGTTGTGACTCTAAAATTAAAGCAGACTGATGCTAGTATAAGTATATGTAGTGCTGTAATGCGTAGCTACTGCGTCAATGGTAATTATTTAGGCAAATAACCCCGCTTTTCATCGTACTTGAAGTTGTCTTTAAGCCAGTAGGGCTCGGATTTCCAGCCTCTGAACTTGTCCGTATTGACTTTTACGTACTCGCTTACCTTCGCCTCTACTCCTACGACCTTACTACCCGCTACAATGGCGTTTGCTGCCTCGGTGTTGTCGTTAGCCTTATGTTCGAGATACTGCTTAAACTGCTCCTTGGTTAACTTGATGGCAATAGCCTGGCAAAAACATCTAGGGTGCCAGCCTGTAAATGTGAATTCCTTCGGATATCTCCCTTGGAGTTCGTCACAGATGTCACCGCCTGGCATACGCGTCTTGTGCACGCCCGAAAGCACCACCTCGTAGCCGGTAATGAAGTCGATGTTATTCCACCGCTTGTGATCGGCATTCCGATACGCCATGTTTGTCTCGGTGGCCGTTAGCCTTAGCGCATTTTGATAGGCACTATTATAAACGCCCGTTCCTGGTGCGTTGACCTTCATTGCACGGCTTGGTACCAACTTGCCGCCCTCGGTTCTTACCCTCCTGAATAGATCGTCGGGCTTTTTAAGGTAGCCCCGAATGTCGCGGCTAATCTCGGCTGCGCTTCGCCCTGTAGATAGGCCATTTTCAAGGTAGGTTTCAATTACTGTTTTCGTCTGCCCTGTTATACTCCATACCCGATCGGACAGCGTTAAACCGCCTATTTTTCGCTTTTGAAAAGCAGTCAGAGCCTCGATGTTACGGTTGAGAAACTTAGCCTTTAAGGTGGTTGATACAGATAGCCCCTTGATGTAGGCCAATACCATTACATCGTTCTTGGCGTTGCTTAGCGACCATGCCCACTCGGTTTGAGAGTTGATATGCGCCGGTAGTTCGGCCGCAAATAGCCGTAGCTGCTTCTCTACCTGTC
>CAXYUU010000065.1:0-11387 GCA_964292015.1 uncultured Acetobacteroides sp. | reverse complement strand
AAGCCACCGACATACCTCACCTAAGCCACCGACATACCTCACCTAAGCCACCGACGTACCTCACCGCTCGACCCAACCAAGAGGAACAGAATCATCCCCCACCTGCCGGAAGCGGTAAAGGAGGGTTGACCAATAAAAAATGCCGGGGGAAACCCGGCATAATACTATCTCGAAGCGATATCGCTACAGCTATATCACAAATGGCTCGATATCGGCAGGCTCTACCAACGGCCTATCGCCCGCAATGCGGAACTTAAGGTACGTGATGGCCATGCCCCTGCTAAGGTACTCCTGCTCGTACTTGGTTTTTACCGAAAGGATATCATCGGCCATACCGCTGTTGTAAAGGTCGTCGGTGGCCACCAAAATCTCCATACCGTTCTCCTCAAGCAGCTTCTTGGTGTAGAAGTGCAGGTTTTGGTTGTCGGTCTTAAGGTGTATGATGCCATCGGGAGCCAGAAATTGACGGTAGCTATTCAGGAATCCCGAGCAGGTCAGGCGCTTTTTAAGGCGGCTCTTCTTCAGCTGCGGGTCGGGGAAGGTGATCCACAGCTCGGCAACCTCATTTTTACCAAACAGCGAGCGGATAAACTCGATACGCGTACGCAGGAAACCCACATTTGCCATACCATCCTCGGCAGCCGTTTTGGCACCACGCCATAAACGGGCACCCTTAACATCGATTCCAATAAAATTCTTTTCGGGATACTTCACCCCTAGGGCAACGGTATACTCGCCCCGGCCACATCCTAGCTCCAGCACAATGGGCTGGCTATTCTCGAAAAAGTTGACATGCCAATTGCCCTTTAGCGGGTAATCGGTTTCCAAAACAGCCGCCAAAGAGGGCTGCACCAGATTTTCAAAAGTTTCATTCTCAGCAAAACGCTTCAGCTTATTCTTTCCCACCTTGAAACTATCCTATTTTAATTTTACACGTTCGACCCTAATTCCCACGTCGTGAATGCCCGGGAGCTCTTCCTGACGCATGCCTTGCTGTATGGTAAAGTTGTAGATGCCCTTTTCGGGAAACTTCACGTTCTTGCGCATGGCAAACCGACTGTCCCAGTACTTGGCAAACCCCTTGCCGAGCCACCTGCCCGAATCGTCGGCCAGAATGCACTCCATCGTATCGCACACGTAAGCACCCGATGGGGCAACGGTAGTTACAAACAAGTACACGTTGCTAAATGGGTAGCTGCTGTCGTTCCTTAAGGTGACGTAAACGCTGTGAATGCTCAACGTATCGTTGATGGGCACCTCAAATCGGGCAAGTGAATCCTTGCGCCACTCCTTACCTATGGGCTTGCTCTTTTCGAAGACCTGTGCGCTATCGCATGATACTAGCGAAATGAGAAGCACTCCCATTGCTGAGAGTGCCATATTTTTCAGTAAATTCATCTGTCCTGCTTTCATTTAAAAAAGGTCAGCTGGAACACCTACATCCCAACACCACAACGGGAGCAAGGCCTATAGGTGTTACATACACTACTATTCGGGATTACTACTGCTTTCTCCGTCTTTTTTAGGACGTGGTCCACGGCTTGGCCTAGGCTTTGGCTCGCGGCCTGCAGCGGCACTACTTCCTGCTTCACGGTTTCCTGCATCGCGATTTCCACCCTCCCTGTTGGGGTTACCTGCTGGTCGACGCCTGTTCTCTACGCGCTGATTCCTTTCGGCACGCTGTCCTGATTCGGGACGTGGAGCTTGCTCTGATCGAGGAGCCTGCTCGGAACGAGGCGTTTCGGTGCGCGATGGACGCTCGGTACGCGATGGGCGCTCGGTACCTGGTTCGGTACGCTCTACCTTTTCACCACGTGCTGGACGCTGTCCACCTGTACGATTTTGGTCGGCTCGACGCTCGGAACGCTCCTGCGGTGCGCGATTACCTCTGCTTTGCGAAGGCTGATCCTGCGCCTGACGGCTGTTACTTTGCGGGGCATCGCCACCTTGAGGTGCATTACCACCACGGCCACGCCCCCTATTGCGCGAGTTACCGCCACTCCGCTTGCGCGAAGGGTCGAAACGGGTGATGCTATCCTCTCCAACAACATTTTTGAAGTCGGGCTCGAGCATCAGCTTGGCTTTAGCGATATTCTCCTCGCTAATTTCACCAAGTAGCTTATCTGCCTTTTGTCCTTTACGGTTAAGCGCAATGATCTCCTTTACCCTATCAACCGATACCTCGGTAAGGTTCATCGACGAGTCGGGTGCGGAGCTAAACCACATAATCCGCTTTAGGATGTCGGTCTTTTGGAGATACGCCAAACCGTCAAACAGCTGTAGCGGCTCGTGTATCCTTGGAAAATCTTTTTGGGCATCGATGTAGGTATCGAGCTCGTAGTTTAAGCAGCACTTCAGCTTGCCGCACTGGCCAGCTAGCTTCTGTGGGTTAAGCGATATCTCCTGATGGCGTGCCGAGTTGGTGGTTACCGACGAGAAGTTGGTAATCCAGGTGGAGCAGCACAGCTCGCGACCACACGATCCAATACCGCCAATACGACCGGCCTCCTGACGCGCTCCAATCTGGCGCATCTCTACACGAATCTTGAACGCCTCGGCCAAATCCTTAATCAGCTGGCGGAAATCGACACGCTCGTCGGCAATGTAGTAGAAGATAGCCTTGGTATTGTCGCCCTGAAATTCGACATCGCCCACCTTCATGTTAAGGTTAAGGCGGTTGGCAATTTGGCGCGACTTAATCATTGTTTCCTGCTCGCGGGCAATAGACTCCTGCCACTTTTCGATATCTGCAGGTTTTGCCTTACGGTAAACCTTTTTAAAATCGAGGTTATTGGGGTGTACGCCGGTCTTCTTCATCTGTCGCGCCACCAGCTCGCCCGTAAGCGAGATGATTCCGATGTCGTGCCCTGGCGATGCCTCAACAGCAATCACATCGCCCTTTTTAAGGGGAAGCTTGTTGGTGTTGCGGTAGTAACCCTTGCGCGTATTTTTAAACCTTACTTCAAAAACATCGTTTTCAATAGCCGACTGAGGTATATCGCTCAGCCAGTCGTAGGTGCTTAGCTTTTGGCCTCCGTCCAAACTCAGCGCTACGGCCTCGTCTTGGTCGTTACGCGAGAAGCAGCAACCACGTGAAAAATCTATATTTTGGGGTTTTTCGTTCATCTTGGCATATAGTATAAATGCAATTCACAAAAGTAACAAAAAATTACGGCTTAATAAGTTTCACCATTTTAAGCGCCATATCGGCAAGCACAATCTTAGGATTACCGTTGGCATTAATATGGTGAATAGCCGTGTTGAGTAGCATAAACGCCTCCTCGATATTATTGGGTCGAATAAAGGGTTTGAACTTGGCGTAAAAGTCCTGCTGCGCAGGATCGAGCGGCAGGTAGCTTACCGACTCCATTTTAAGATTTAGCATACACGCCTCGCGAATTACCCGCTCGGCATAGGTTAGCAGCCGCTTTATACGATCGCGTCCTAAAGTGGCCACCTCCTCGCTCCACTCAATAAGCCCAATCACATTCGACTGGTAGCTCAGCCGAAGCATGGCAATTACGTAGGTGAAAAACTCCTTACCCTCCTCGTCGAGCTCCAGCAGGCGGCGCGCCTCAATCATGCTTCCCGACGATAATCGGGCGACACTCTCAATAGGCATCGTTGAATCGGGATACGTACCGGCTAACGACTTAACCATATCGTCGTACTTTATACGCGGCACTCTAATAATCTGGGTTCGCGAAAGTATCGTTTTAAGTACCTTACCCTCCTCCTGTGCGGCAAGGATAAATACCGTCTTGGCAGGAGGCTCTTCCACCAGCTTCAGCAAGGTATTCGATGCGGCAATGTTCATCCGCTCGGGCAACCACATAATTAATACCTTGTACTCCCCTTCGTACGACTTAAAAGAAAGCTTTTTAATGATGTTGTCGGCCTCAGCAACGTTAATAATGCCCTGCTTATTACCCAGCCCAATATGCGAGTACCAGTCCTGCTCATCGAAGTAGGTCAGGTTGGTAATAATAGATCTCCAGTAGCTCAAAAACAAATCGCTAATGGTAACCTTATCGTCAACATCCGCCGTTTTATTAACAGGGTAGGTAAAGTGGAGATCAGGGTGCGTAAGCTTCTGCATCTTATGGCACGAAGGACAAACACCACACGAATCGTGTTCGCCCCGATTAGAACAGTTCAGGTATTGAGCATAGGCAATTGCTAACGGGATAGTTCCCGAACCGGGTTCCCCTTAAAATAGCTGAGCATGACTAATCCGTCCCTCATGAACACCGCGTATTAGGCGCTCTTTTAGCTCATCCTGTCCTACTATATCTTTAAAAAGCATTAGTTCCTCTGGTTGATAAATATCTGCCAAACAAAAATAGCAAACCGATTGGCAAAATAGCCTGTTTCGAGAAATAACCTAAATAAAAGGTGTCGTTTTACCTGAGATAATGGCCATTAATCATTCTGCAAGCATCGCGACACCTAGTTTCTATGTTAAAATTTGCTGCATCTTCAAGGAATGATGTGGTATTATTCGCAATTTTAACGGTCAAATTTCAACCACTCTGCTATTAATGAAGAAAATATCGATTATTCTACTACTCCTCATTGCCAAATGTAGTCCGGCCATCAGTATCACTGCTGATTCGCTAGAATCGAAGAATCCTCGTCACCCGATTATTTCGCTGAACGTACAGGGTGGGGCCGTGCTGCCGACCAACGATTTTGTTAAGCAACAACAGAAAAAACCCACATTCACCGCCACATCTCTGAAATTTGCCTACGCCGCTAAGGGCGATTGCTGGGAAGACTACGCCTACGGAATGCCCTACGGAGGTATTGGCCTATACACCGCCAGATTCAACAACGACAACAATGCGTTGGGAAATCCTTATGCGCTCTACGCCTTTCAGGGTACCACGCTAAACGACTACTCCAAAGCGCTAAAGTTCAAGTTCGAATGGCAACTCGGAGCATCGTTTAACTGGAAACCGTACGACGCATTCGACAACCACGAAAATATTGCGCTCGGCTCCTCCACGAATATTTACTTAAACCTGAATATTTACGCAAGCTACCAGGTGGCTCCAAGCTGGGATCTCGATTTTGGTGCAGGTATGAGCCACTTCTCTAATGGATCCTCACGACTTCCAAATCTGGGGATTAACCTTTTCGCCCCCTTTTTGGAGCTTAAGTACAACTTCGACTACAAGCCATTAAAAAATGGAACACATAAGTATATACCACCAGTTGTAGAACCAAGGCTAGACTTCGACTTGCTAGTAAATATTTCGTCGCGACAGAAAAAATTCGACACCTCCGGCACCAACCTGCCCTCTCGGTATATCGACCGAAACTTCGGAGTATACGGCATATCATTTGCCCCAATGGCCGTTCGTAGCTACAAGTACAAGTACGGGGGTAGTATAGATCTTCTCTACGACGAAAGTTCAAATACAAAGGCCTGGAGGGAGCTTAATACCTTAGATGGTAAACTCTACGACCGAGTTCAGCTAGGCCCATTCTTAAAGAGATTCTCCTTAGGAGTATCTGCCAAAGGGGAAATCATGCTACCGAACTACTCCCTTTTTGCCAACTTTGGGTACGACATTATACATGGTAACTATAAAGAGAAAGGTTTCTACCAAGTTGCTGGCGTAAAGGTTTTCCTAAAGGATAACCTCTTTGGAACATTTGGAATTAGAGCTGTAAAATTCTGTAAAGCCCAATACCTCTACTGGAGTTTGGGGTACACCTTTAAGGGTAATTCCATTAGGAAAATTAAGAAGTCGATTCCAGAATTTATGAATCGGGGGATCTAAGACAAACCCATACGTTATGGTGGAACAAAATATATATTTGTACAAAATCGTCAATGAATGATAACCATACCCAGATATTTAGAACAAGGCGATACCATAGGCCTGGTAGCTACTGCACGAAAGATATCGCCCGAAGAGATAGAACCAGCAGCTATGCTGCTTAGCAATGCCGGGTTTAAGATTAAGCTTGCAGACAACCTATTTGCCGAGGACAACCAGTTTGCAGGTACCGACCAGCAACGCGCTGCCGACGTTATGCAAATGGTAAACGACCCAGAAGTAAAAGCGATTCTATGCGCTAGAGGAGGCTACGGTTCGGCTAGAATTCTGGATTCCCTAGACTTCGATGCAGTGAAGGCGAATCCAAAGTGGTTTTGCGGCTATAGCGATGTGACCATAATGCACGCTCTTTACCATAAGCTAGGCATTGCCAGCCTGCACAGCACCATGCCCATTAACTTCCCTAAGGATGGTAGCACATCCCCTTCGGTTCAGAGTCTTATCGATAGCCTTACCGGCAAGCACACCACGCTAACCGCTGCAGCTAACCCGCTTGATATAGCAGGCGAGGCCGAAGGTGTTCTTATAGGCGGCAACCTCTCGCTTATTTACAGCCTTATGGCAACCGACTTGCAGCTCGACACCAACAAAAAAATACTGTTTATCGAAGATCTCGATGAATACCTCTACCACATGGATCGAACCATGCTTAGCCTTAAGCGTAGCGGAATTTTAAACCAGCTTGCGGGAATAGCAGTTGGCTACCAAAACGACATGAACGACAACACCATCCCGTTTGGAAAAACGGCCGACGAAATTGTTCGCGAGCACACCCAACACCTAGGAATCCCTATTGGCTTTGGTATCCCTGCTGGTCACCTTGAACCTAACTACACGCTTGTTTTTGGCGAACGGTATAAGCTGGTGGTTGGCCCATCGGGAAGCCTGCTTAATATTCAGTAAAAATTTAAAAGGCTACCACGTTTTACGGGTAGCCTTTTCCTTACCTATCGGCTGAAGTACTTCAGCTTATCGAAAATCTTTTTATTGAACTCATCCTGGTTATTCAGTTCGTCTAACGTTAGGTGCATTCGGTATCGCCAGTAGTGAAGGGGATTGGCAGGCACATTTATACGCTCCTCGTTAGGATCTTTCCTCCTAACTTCAGCATCTACTGAGAGCCAATCTTGCAAAGGAAGAATGCAGAGTATTGATGGGGAGGCGAGATGCTGATCTACAATCTTGTCGCAAACCCAGGCCTCGCAAAAGTATGGCGCCTCGCCAAACTCGTGAAGCACGTGATTAAAGAACTGCTGGGTTTTAGCCCTATCCTCCTCCCACCATCCACGGATGGTAGACATATCGTGGGTAGATGTGGTACAAACAGAGGTGTAAGGATAGCGGTAGGTGTCGGCAAATGTTTGCTTCGGATCTTTAGGCATCCGCTGAATTTCGAGACTAAGCACCTGGAGCCAATGCATCACATCGGGTACGGTATCTGGAATCATACCCAAGTCTTCGCCACACACCAACATGTCGGTTGCTGACACCAGCTCGGGGAGCTTCTTCATAGCCTCCCACTTCCAAAACTCGCTATGCCGCTCGTAGTAAAAGTGATTGTAAAGCCTGTCGAAACAGGCACGTTCGTAATCGTTTAAGTGCTTGTAGCTATACGAAAACTGTGCTGCAATGCGAGGATGAAAGTTGTGGGGTTGCTTTGGATCACGAATAAAGAGCACCTCGCTAACTAACCGGTAAAGCCCCTCTCTTACGATCTGACTCTTCGCATCGATTTGACCAGCAAAGAAGGTTTCCACCTTTCGTTGGCTGTCAAATTCGGGCTGTAGGTTAAACAGCCCAAATCCTAAGTCAATAAGATACTTTCGAACAACCTCCTCGGTGTGCTCTCCAAATAAATCGGCTAAGAAATGTCGACGTATGAATGGTTTTAAAAAGCGATCGTCATTAAAGTAAAGCCCGTAGGACTGTATTTCGTCGCGAGTGAAAGGCAGCGCGGGATTGAAGTAGCCGAGCAGCCCCTGAACCGCATGAAGCGGAATCTCCCAAATGCGGAAAAATCCCAAAATATGATCGATACGGAAGGCGTCAAAGTAGTCGGCCATTTTGAGGAAGCGTCGTTTCCACCAGGCGTAGCCATCTTTATCCATCTCGGCCCAGCAGTAGGTAGGAAAGCCCCAGTTTTGGCCAAGAGCCGAAAAGTCGTCGGGTGGAGCACCCGCCTGACCGTTCATATTGAAGAGCCGCAGGTCGGTCCACGCATCGGCGCTATGGCGGCTGATGCCAATAGGGATATCGCCCTTGAAGGCAACGCCATGGCTATGTGCATAGCTGTGCGCCTCTGCCAGCTGCTTATGAAGATGAAACTGAAGAAAGTAGCTAATGGCCATATCGCGATACGATTTGGCGGTCTTCCGGCCTAACTTTTCAACCTGCTGAAGGTTGAAGGTGGCGTACTCTCCCCAGTTGCTAAAATCGGGGGTTTCGAATTTATCGCGCAGGTAGCAAAATGCGGCATACGGCACCAGCCACTCCTTGCTATTCTCAAAAAAAGACTTGAACTCCTTACTGGCGAGGGTTTCATCACCATCCTGATCGTATACTTTTGCAAAGTAATCCCACTTTGTTGCAAACACCTTTTCGTAATCGACTTGATCGAGCGCATTTAGCTCCATCTTCACCTTACCGAAATGGGCCATTTCGGCATCGGATTTCAACCGTCCGACCGACTCTAGGTTTAGGTAAATTGGATGCAGGGCAAATATCGAAATCGACTTGTAGGGATAGGTATCCATCCACGTTTTGGTGATGGTGGTATCGTTTACCGGTAGGATTTGGATGAATCGCTGTCCGGTTTTAGCAGCCCAATCGACCATCTTTTTAAGATCGAGAAACTCGCCAATGCCAAAGCCATCATCGGTTCGAAGCGAAAACACCGGAATGGAGACTCCTGCACCACGCCATCGTGGCAGGGAGCTCCTAAATGTTTCGCCCGACACCACCACGAGCTCGTTCTTTACAAATGAGGGTAGAAAATAGTGCCGATTATCGCCCGATTCCCAAACCACCACTTTATCGTTTTCGTCGAGCACGACCAGCTTAAACTCCAACGGCAGCGACACCTTCGAACCATCGAGGGGTACCTCCCATTCGGGAAAGTTTGGACATACCATCTGTACCGCCTTGCCGGAATCCCAGCTTCCTAGGGCTGCCGACTTGCCCACAATGCCCAGCTTGTGGTTGGGCATCACCATGGGAGAAAAAAATTTAACCGTTAAGCTCTTACTGTAGTTTTTAGCCTTATACTTATCTTGGCTATGCCTATAAAATACCTCGGTAAAGGGTGTTGTAAAGAAGGTTTTTTCGTCGGGCATATCCTGCCAATGATCGTAAAACCGATAAGCGCTAGCCTTTGGGGTTGAGGTAAAATGACGAGGCTTTCCAAATTCGCGCCGTGAAACTTTACCATTTCGAACCAGTAGGTAGCTGTAGGCAACCTGCTGCTCGTGGTTGAGCTCTACCGTTAACGACCAATTTCCACCACCCATATAAATCATGGGAATTGATTTATCATCGATAAAGCCACCTAATGCCCTACATGATCCAGATACATGCAGCTCCTGCCCCCAGGTTGTTTGATAGTTTAGATTAAATGTCACCGTCATCTTCTCTTCGGTTTTTATTAAATTGCTCCAATAATTGAACCCTCTACTCCAACACGTTTTCTGAACAGCCTCCGCTCAATTATGTACAGCTGATAATCCTCCCCAATGTACATCTTTTTTCAACCGCACCCTCCCCGTTTGAGCTCATAATTCGCTAGAATTCGGCAAAAATGAAGGTGTCGGACAATCCGTTTCGGATGGTTGTCTGAAAAGGTACCTGTACGGTATCACGAGGCTGATGCCAACCGTAAATGATAGCCAAACCAACATTTTTCATTCCACTTTCGGGTCGTATACCGGAGTAGAGCGGCTACCTACCAAGGCGGTGTGATAGGGAATCAGGCGAGTGTGTAAACCTACGAAGCCAAAGTGTTCGGCAACCAAGCCAGAATGTAAAACTACCAAGCCAGAAAGATGCGCGACAGGCTGGGATGCATCGCTGGCGTAAACGTTGGTGATACCTGATTGGCAACGTCGGCTTTCGGCTTGGGGGCAGAGCTACCGCTGGGGTGCTGAGTAGCAACAGCAGAAGATATCTACGGATGACCTTGCTGGCAAGGGGAAATTCGTCGAAACGACAGGCCGTTTGCCGAACTGGTAGCGGGCAGCTAAATAGGGGTAATCCGACTTCGTTTCTCACAAAACGGGCTCTAATCTAAATAATTTGCTAATTTTATACACTATAGAGAAGCCCTGATCCAATTACATTCACGCATTTACGATTCGAGGAATGAGTAAAGAACTAGGAATCATCAAGCACGACAAGCAGCTAAAGCCCTACTCTAGTATCATTGAAAAACGCTATACCAACGTTATTGAAAAGGAGGTAGAGCTTACCCAATGCCAAACCCCACTGAGCGACTTTGCCAATGGCCACCTGTATTTTGGCCTAAACCGTATTTTGGAAGGGTGGGTTTTCCGCGAGTGGGCACCGGCTGCGTCGCGAATCTACCTTACTGGCGATTTTAACGACTGGCAGGAAAACGAGTCGTTTCGCCTCTACCATATCGGAAATGGGATTTGGGAAATTTGGCTGGCTACCGATCAGCTGATGCACGGGCAGCACTACAAGCTGATTATACATGGCGACAGCGGAAAATTCGAGCGTATTCCGGCATGGGCTACCCGTGTAGTGCAAAATGAAACCTCCAAGATCTTTGCGGCACAAGTTTGGGATCCTCAGTACGAGTACGAGTTTAAGATCAAGCACTTTAAACCCAACACCTCGCCGCTGATTATTTACGAGTGCCACATTGGAATGGGCACGGAAAGTGAAAAGGTGGGCATCTACAACGAAT
The DNA here is from genome assembly GCA_964292015.1 of uncultured Acetobacteroides sp. Taxonomy (GTDB): domain Bacteria; phylum Bacteroidota; class Bacteroidia; order Bacteroidales; family ZOR0009; genus Acetobacteroides. The sequence goes on along the minus strand of CAXYUU010000065.1, from coordinate 617 downwards.
TTAGGGAAAATGTGCTCCCGCGTATTGCAACGCTTGGGTACAATACCATTCAGATAATGGCCGTACAGGAGCACCCTTACTACGGGTCGTTTGGCTACCATGTATCGAGCTTCTTTGCCCCATCGTCGCGCTTTGGCACGCCCGAAGAGCTCAAGCAGTTCATAGATGCGGCCCACGAGCTGGGTATTGCCGTAGTAATGGACATCGTACACTCGCATGCCGTAAAAAACGAGGTTGAAGGGCTTGGCAAATTTGACGGAACGCCCTTTCAGTACTTCCACGATGGGGCAAGGCGCGAGCATCCGGCGTGGGATTCGCTCTGCTTCGACTATGGCAAGAATGAGGTACTCCACTTCCTCCTATCGAACTGCAAGTACTGGCTCACCGAATTCAAGTTCGACGGGCTTCGGTTTGATGGTGTAACCTCGATGATCTACTACTCGCACGGATTAAACGAAAACTTTACCAGCTACGATAGCTACTACAACAACGCGCAGGACGAGGACGCCCTAACGTACCTAGCCCTTGCCAACAAGCTCATTCACCAGATAAATCCAAATGCCATAACCATTGCCGAAGAGATGAGCGGAATGCCTGGGCTGTCGGCAAAATTTGAA
>CAXYUU010000064.1:0-11389 GCA_964292015.1 uncultured Acetobacteroides sp. | reverse complement strand
AGCCTTTGCAGTTTGACCTCCGAAAAGTTTCAGACCTAGTCTTTTACTTTCCGATTCTCTACCGTTTCTAGAACTACCGGCACCTTTTTTGTGAGCCATTGTCTTACTACTTTAAAAAGTTACGCAATAATATCTTCTACCAAAATCTGAGAAAGGTACGAACGGTGACCGTTGCACTTTTTGTAGCCTTTTCTTCTTTTCTTCTTAAATACGATAACTTTATCGCCTTTAAGGTGAGAAATAATTTTAGCATTTACTTTGGCGCCTTCTACTGCAGGTGCACCAATTTTAACCTGTCCGTCATTGTCGACTAGCAGTACACGATCGAAGCTAACTTGGGTTCCTTCGTCACCCTTGAGACGGTTAACATAAAGCTTCTGATCTTTTTGTACTTTGAACTGCTGTCCTGCGATTTCTACGATTGCGTACATCGGTTCTGTTTAATTTGTACTATTCAATACGAATGGCAAAGGTAGAAACTTTGAATCAAAATTACAAAGTCTACGGAAAATAAATTGTAGTAGAGTCGTATCAGTATTCTTTTGCAAAAAGTAGGGGCTGTAGTTGTTGAATTATTGGTAAAATATCTAACTTAGGCTTTTAATAGTTGAAACTCCGTTTACCATAACGAAAGGATGCAAAAAGTTAAGATTAATGTACTAGGTATATCCTATAGCCAAACACAGTCAGGTGCTTACGCGCTAGTGCTATCAGAAGAAGATGGTCTAAGGCGTATCCCTATTATAATTGGAGGGTTCGAGGCTCAATCAATTGCCATTCACCTGGAAGGGCTTACTCCGCCTCGTCCACTTACTCATGATTTATTTCTCTCATTTGCAAATTCGTTCAATATAGAACTTCTAGAGGTGAATATTTATCGTCTCGAAGACGGTGTCTTTTATTCGCAGTTAGTTTGTTTTAATGGCGACAAGGAGGTTGTAATCGATTCTCGTACAAGTGATGCTATTGCTCTTGCGCTTCGATTTAAGTGTCCTATTTTTACTACTCCTGAAATTGTTGATAGGGCAGGAGTGTACATTGAAGATGATGAGGTAGATTCGGAAGGTGAACAAGATGCAGTAGATGGCTCTTTTGATGAGTCGTTAACGTACGATGAGTCTGAATTCGAGTCTTTAAATATTGATTCGTTAAATAATTTGCTTCAAGAAGCGATTGAACTTGAAGATTATGAGCGTGCCTCACATATTCGTGATGAAATACAACGAAGAGATAAGGAATAGTTGTAGAAAAAGTACATTCTGTATTTCATAGTAAGGCACTCATTTTAAATGGTGCCTTTTTTATTTATGCATGATATTTAGGGTTGGTTTGAATGTAAGAAAATGATGATGAACCAGCAGGTTGTAAATATTAGTGCTAATTGAAATGTTGCTTTTTATAATTGGCTCAAATTGTTTGAGTAACTTATTACAATTATTGATAAACTTTTTACGTTTACATCTCAATGATGTAATAAACATTGGTGTAGCTTAAACTCAATTAACATTTCATTGTTACTTCATGGAACTTTACATGTTACTTTTATATGTTTACTAAGTTGAAACATATGATAAAATCTCCCTTTACATTTATTAGACTACTGTCATTAATAATCATAAGTGCGTCTACGACCTATTCCTTTGCCCAAACTACCAAAGTCAAAGGTCGAGTTGTAGATGCCAATACCAAAGAGTCGCTACCATTTTGCAACATATCGTTCATTAAATCGACAACAGGAACAATTACCGACCAAAATGGAATTTTCTCAATTGACGCAAAACAGCCCACAGATTCAATAGTAGTACAATATGTTGGATACAACCGAAAAACATTGCCAGTTAAAAAAAACACGACAAACAGCTTCTCAATTGAGCTTATCCCTCAAAACTATACGCTGCAAGAGGTGGTCGTAAAGCCAGGCGAAAATCCATCCCATGTATTTTTCAAAAAGATCATTGCCAACAAATCGCGTAATAACGTAGCCAATCTTCTTTCATACAGCTACAACGCCTATACCAAAATGCAATTTGATGTTAATAATATAAAAAATGACCTCAAGGATAAGAAATTGCTAAAACAGTTTAAGTTTGTATTTGACTATCTAGACACCAATAAATTGACAGGAAAAACGTATATACCTATCCTAATCTCTGAATCGTTATCAGACTACTACTTTTCCAACTCTCCAAAAAGGGAAAAAGAAGTAATAAAAGCAAGTAAAACCTCTGGAATCGACAATAAAAGCATCGCTCAGTTCACCGGTAGAATGTATCAAAACATCAATATTTACGATAACTACTTTGATTTTTTCGACCAAGGGCTAATTAGTCCGCTTAACAATAACGGACTAACCTACTACAAGTACTACCTTCAAGATAGCGCCTACATCGATGGTAAATTTTGCATAAGAATGACCTTCGTTCCAAAACGAAAACAAGAACCAACCTTTTCGGGGGAAATGTGGGTACACGACACCACCTACGCAGTCGTAAAAGTGGTGCTCCAACTCAACAAAGGCGCCAATATCAACTGGGTAAATGCAATGGCAGCCGAACAAGTGTACGAACCAATAAACGACTCTCTTTGGTTTCCGAAAAGCAACTCTCTATTTATCGATTTTAAGATAGTAAAAGGTACATTAGGCTTCTTTGGTCGCAACAAAAGCGTCATCTCCAATGTAAAGATAAATTCAGCATTCCCAGATTCTACCAAGAAAAACACGCCAAGCATTCTACTGAGTGAAAACGCAACCGAAAAGGATGCCAATTATTGGACTCAGAATCGACCGGTAGAACTCTCGGCTCAAGAAAATGGAATTTACAGCATGGTGGATAGAGTTAAGGAGGTTCCCCTGTTTAAAACGGCAGCAAACATCACCAATCTACTGGTAAACTACTACTACCCCATTGGTTACTTTGAATATGGTCCCTACTATCAAACCTACAGTAACAATAAGGTTGAAGGAGATCGACTTAAGTTTGGAGGACGTACATCAAACAAATTTTCGACTAAAATTATGATCGGAGGCTTTTTGGCGTACGGATTTAAGGATGAAAAGTTCAAATATGGAGGCGACGTGCTCTACATGTTTAACAAAGAGCAACGTGTAACGGGTTATGCATCGTACAAAAAAGATATGGAGCAAATGGGTCTTAGCCCATTCTCACTTGCCGAAGACAACATACTAACCTCGATACTTCGCCGCAACCCCAATTACAAGCTTAACATGGTAGAACAAACAAGACTTAAGTTTGATTACGAGTGGAGCTCAGGAATATCTAGCGGAATTGAGATGAATTATAGAAATATCAGCTCATCTGATTTTGTGCAGATGGTAAGAGCCGACGGTACAAAAGAAACAAGCATGCCCGTTGCCAGCATCGTTTTAAATACGCGAATTGGCAAAGGAGAACGTTTTGTTTCGGGCGAATTCGAGCGCATATCGCTTGGAAGCGACCACCCAATAATCAACGTCAACGCTACATTTGGATTAAAAGGGGTGATAGGAGCAAAATACAGTTACACCAAACTTGACGTCAACCTCGTTCATAAAGTACCGCTCAACCCAATTGGATACCTACGTTACATTATAGAAGGAGGTAAAATTTGGGGATCAGTTCCGTACCCTTTGCTTAAGTTACACGAAGGCAACGAGACTTACGCTCTTAATAAGTTTTCGTTCAATATGATGAACTACTACGAATTTGCCAGCGACCAGTGGGTGAGTCTTACGCTAGAACATCACTTTAACGGTTTCTTACTAAACCACATACCACTAATGCGTAAACTTAAATGGAGGGAGGTCGTTTACGGCAAAGGATTAGTAGGTACACTATCCGATGGCAATCAAAAGGAAAATTTCCTCTTTCCCTTAGGGTTAACCGATGTTCACAAGCCATACTATGAAGCAGGCATGGGAATTGAGAATATATTTAAGATAATTCGAATCGATGCTATTTGGAGGCTTAGCTATCTCAACAATCCAAACATCGAGAAATTTGGAATAAGAGCTGGACTTCAGATTATTTTCTAAATTTGCATGTTGCAAAACCGTACACAATGAAACTTCACAGCAAGAACCTAGTTAAAAGATATAAGGCACGCACTGTAGTAAAAGGAGCGTCAATTGAGGTAAACCAAGGCGAAATTGTTGGACTTCTTGGTCCAAACGGTGCTGGAAAAACCACCAGTTTCTACATGATTGTTGGCCTCATCCGCCCTAACGAGGGAGAAATCTACCTCGACGACGAGAATATCACCAATATGCCCATGTACATGCGTGCGCAAAAAGGAATTGGCTACCTAGCGCAGGAGGCATCGGTATTCCGAACTCTTAGCGTAGAAGACAATATTAGAACAGTACTAGAGCTGACCAAGTTAACAGCCGCCGAGCAAAGCGAAAAACTCGAAACGCTAATTAACGAATTTAGCCTTCAAAAAATTCGCAAAAGTTTAGGAATTCAACTTTCAGGCGGAGAACGCCGCCGTACCGAAATTGCTCGTTGCTTAGCTATCGACCCGAAATTTATTCTGCTAGACGAACCTTTTGCTGGTGTCGATCCAATTGCAGTTGAAGACATCCAGTCTATTGTAAAAAAATTGGTGGCTAAAAATATTGGTATAATTATCACCGACCACAACGTTCGCGAAACACTTTCGATAACCGACCGTGCATACCTTTTGTATGATGGAGAGATACTTAGAAGCGGGACCGCTGATGAGTTAGCAAACGACGAAACCGTTAGAAGGCTCTATCTTGGCCAGAATTTCGAACTTCGCAAGTAGTGCACATACTACAAAAGAGTAAGAAATTACAGAAATATACAGGCAAAGATATTGCAGGGAAATAATAATAAGTTACCTTTGCATCGCAATACCGAAAAAGGCACAGCAAAATAAAAAAATGCGGATGTGGCGTAATTGGTAGCCGCGCCAGACTTAGGATCTGGTGCCGTGAGGCGTGGGGGTTCGAGTCCCTTCATCCGCACAAAAGCTTCGAGAAATCGAAGCTTTTTGCTTTGAAAACTTGCAAAGTGTAGGCACAACCTACTAAGCAAGTTTAAGACAAGCCGACTTCAAAGTATTGCATAATAAAATCGTCAATAGCACAGTAAAACAAAAAATGCGGATGTGGCGTAATTGGTAGCCGCGCCAGACTTAGGATCTGGTGCCGTGAGGCGTGGGGGTTCGAGTCCCTTCATCCGCACAAAAGCCCCGAGAAATCGGGGCTTTTTTTGTTGTAAAAACTCATGAAAGTACTGGTGCATTTATCACCAGAAAGTATGCTTGTAACTATAAGGCGTTTTTCATACCTTTGTGCTCCCTTTACATGCTTAACAGAAATTCTGACAATCAAAATTTCAAACTGTTACGGGAGAATTATTCTGAAGAGCACCAAGAGTAAAAGGCTTAATATCGATAATCATTAAACTGTCAACAAATGAATATTGCAAAGGAGAACGTTGATGCTCTAAACGCAGTGCTTAAGATCAACCTCGAGCCAAGCGACTACGAAGGAAATCTCGAAAAGGCACTTTCCAACTACCGTAGAAACGCAAAAATCGACGGCTTCCGTCCTGGTAAAGTTCCTGCTGGGATCATCAACAAGATGTACCGCAAGCCAGCCCTGGTTGAGGAGGTTAATAAGCTCGTATCCGATTCAATCTCTAAGTTTTTAACCGAAAGCGAAACCAAGATTCTTGGCGAGCCACTTCCAAGTGAGTTGCAAAAGGAAATTGACTGGGACAATGACAAATCTTATGAGTTCTGCTTTGATTTAGGCATTGCTCCAGCAGTTGAAATTAAGTTGACCAAGAGAGATAAGGTAAACTACTACACAATTGCCATCGACGACGAAATGCGCAACAGCTACATTACTAGCTATCAAAGCCGGTTTGGCAAAATGTCGGATGTAGACGTTGTAGAAGGCAAGGAAGATTTCCTTCGCGGAAACCTTTTCCAAGCAGATGGTATTAGCATCGAAAACGCAGCATTCTCGCTACGACAAGTTGCTAAAGATGCAATCAAAGATCAATTTGCAGGCAAGAAGCACGGCGAAACAGTTGCGTTTAACGTAAACGAGGCTTTCGAAAATGAAACAGATAGAGCTGCACTTCTTAACGTAAAGAAAGAAGAGTTAGATACCATCAATCCAACCTTTAGCTTCACCATCACCGAAATCAGAAATTTCGAAAAGGCCGAAGTAGATCAAGAACTTTACAATAAAGCTTTTGGAGAGGGTGTAATTAATAGTTACGAAGAGTTCGTTGCAAAAGTTGACGAAGAAATTCGTGTTAACCTAGTAAAGGAAGGTGACTATAAGCTCCTCGTTGACTTACGCAAGAAACTAATTGACAAGGCTGACCTTCAGTTACCTGAAGTATTCCTTAAGAGATGGATCTATGTAATTAACGAGGGTAAATTCTCACACGAAGCTATCGAAAAAGATTTCGCATCATTTTCGGAGGACATTAAGTGGCAGTTGGTTAAACAACATATTATTTCCAGCAACAATATTGAGGTAACAGAAGATGAACTTCAAGTTGCTGCTGAAGAGTACGCTTCATACCAGTTTGCTCAGTACGGAATGAGAAATCTACCAGAAGAGTATGTTACCAAATATGCTAGCGATATTCTCCAAAACAAGGAGGAGAGAAGACGCATTGTTGAGAAGAAATTTGAAGACAAAGTAGTTGCCGCGGCAAGAGAACTAGTAAAACTTGAAGATAAAGAAGTGAGCGCTAAAGATTTTGACAACCTATTTGAAAAATAGTTGTATCTTTAATCATCACTCAACCCTTGGAAGCTTTATGAATGAATTCAACAAGTACGCAACTAAGCACATGGGTATTAGCAGCCTAAAACTGCACCAGTATAACGCTATGCACAATGTATATAGCGGCTATATTAACCCAACAATTATTGAGGAACGCCAGCTAAATGTCGCCTCGATGGACGTATTTTCGAGATTGATGATGGATCGCATCATTTTCCTTGGTGTACCGATTAACGACGATGTAGCCAATATCATTCAAGCGCAGCTGCTTTTTCTCGATTCTACTGATAACTCCAAAGATGTTCAGATTTATTTGAACACGCCAGGAGGTTCGGTTTATGCCGGATTAGGCATCTACGACACCATGCAAATTATCAACTCTGACGTAGCAACCATTTGTACAGGTATGGCAGCGTCGATGGGTGCAGTACTGCTTACTGCAGGAGCTGCAGGTAAACGATCAGCGCTTACCCACTCGCGTGTCATGATTCACCAACCAATGGGGGGGGCAGAAGGTCAAGCATCTGATATCGAGATTACCGCAAGGGAAATTGTTAAGTTGAAAAAGGAGTTGTATGAAATTATCGCACTCCACTCTAACCAACCTCTTGACAAAATCGAGAAGGATTCGGATAGAGACTATTGGATGAATTCTCTAGAGGCAAAAGAGTACGGAATGATTGATGAGGTGCTTGTTAAGAATAAGAAGTAGCAAAGGCCAAATACTAAAGAACCGCACCAACCCTGCGGTTCTTTTTGGTTTATGAATTGAGGTAACGCTAAAACACATTAGAAATGGCCGGTAAAAAATGTTCATTTTGCGGAAGAGAGGAGAAGGAAGTTAACCTTCTACTGGCTGGTATTACAGGTCATATCTGCGAAAATTGCGTAGATCAGGCAGGACAAATAATTAAGGAGGAACTCAAGAAGAAAGGCTCTTTTGATCTTCCCGAGTTGCAGCTGCGTAAGCCTAGTGAAATAAAAGAATTCTTAGATCAGTATGTCATCGGCCAGAGCGAGGCAAAGAAATACCTTTCTGTTGCAGTATACAATCACTATAAGCGCCTTAAGCACGCTTCCATTATTAATGATGAGGAAGTTGAAATTGAAAAGTCAAACATCATCCTTGTAGGCGAAACTGGAACTGGCAAAACATTGCTTGCGCGAACTATCGCCAAACTACTCCACGTCCCATTTACTATTGTAGATGCCACAGTACTTACAGAGGCAGGCTATGTAGGTGAAGATGTAGAGAGCATATTGTCGCGACTCTTACAGGTTGCCGACTATAACGTAGAGTTAGCGGAAAAAGGCATTGTATTCATCGACGAAATAGATAAAATTGCTCGTAAAAGCGATAACCCATCGATAACCCGCGACGTGTCGGGAGAAGGTGTACAGCAGGGTTTACTGAAACTTTTGGAAGGCTCGGTTGTAAATGTACCACCTCAGGGAGGCAGAAAGCACCCTGACCAAAAGATGATTCAGGTTAATACCAAAAACATCCTTTTCGTTTGTGGAGGTGCGTTCGACGGTATAGAGAAAAAAATTGCTCAACGCCTTAATACAAAGGTTGTGGGATACGGATCTACAAAAAAACTCGACAATATCGACAAGGCTAACATGCTGCAGTACATTGCACCGCAGGATCTAAAAGCATTTGGATTAATCCCCGAAATTATCGGTCGTTTGCCAGTACTCACCTACCTACAACCGCTTGATAGGGATACCCTTCGCTCAATTTTAACCGAGCCAAAAAACTCTATTGTCAAGCAATATGTAAAGATGTTTGAAATTGATGGTATTAAGCTTGAATTCGATATCGAAGCATTGGACTATATTGTAGACAAGGCGGTTGAGTTTAAGTTGGGAGCACGTGGATTACGCTCAATTTGCGAGGCAATCATGATTGACCCTATGTTTGAGTTTCCTTCGTTGGAAGTGGATAGTTTGAAGATTTCTGTAGAATATGCTAGGGGAAAGATTGAAAAGATAAATTCACACATGCTAAAGGCATAATAAAAAAGGCAGCGGTTAGCTGCCTTTTTTATTATAATTTTAAATACTATATAATTTAGACGTTCCTTCTCTTGTTAGTAGAACTTCTTTTTCATGCTGTCCTTTGCCAAACTCAATATAAAATGGGCTAGAACTAGGACCTACTATTATCGAAAGTTTTCCTTTGTTAAAGTAAAGCGAACCGTAGTTGATTACCAGTGGATCAACAATACTCATCGTATAGGAGGTTTTACTGGGAAAAAGACCAGAAGATAAACCTGTAAAAGTGAACGTATCGTCAGTATCAAGTTTGCTGGCTCCTTCTTGTTGCTCGCGTATTAGGCTACAAGAGTAAACAATTTCAGCATTATAACCATCAACTAGCGTTGCATTCACAATTGAAATGCTCTGTTTTGCCTTAGAAACACCTTTAGGAAGGATGTTGACATTGATAACTCCCTCTATTCTCAATCCAGCGTATTTTAAGCCATTAGGCTCAATGTGTATAATACTTCCTTCTGTAAGGGGAACTCCTTTAAAAGAGACCTTAATTTTCCCAAGACGTCCGATTTTTTCTTGTTCGTTATACTCTATCATAATTACATTATCGACAATAGGACTAATAATAACCTCAACTGGAAGTGCATTGCCAGTTGAGTTATCGACTTGCAATCGGGTAAGATCTAAAACCTGCGTAACTACATCGTTAAAAATATGCTGGCTAAAACGATTTTGAGCATAATAGTTTACTTCAATTGGAGTAGGTTCCGTTTTTATTGGCTCTAAATTACATGAAGATAGTCCAAAAACAGCTACAGCGAAAGCAAAAATTATTTTTTTCATATAGGTCGTATTTTTTTACTTTAGATACAATTTTTGCACCATTCCTTTGTCAAACCTAATGTTTTTTATATGTGACAAACGAGAATGGATGCTCAAAAGTAACTCCGTGCTGATAATCAATCCTGTCTACAACACTCCACTCGTCGTAATTAACTGAAGGGAAGAATGTATCGGCCTCGTACTGATAGTTAATGTGTGTTATGTAAAGCATGTCTGCGAAACAGAGCGATTGACGGTACACTTCGCCTCCACCAATAATAAAAACCTTTTCGTCAGAAGAGGCGGCATCTATTGCCTCCTCTATTGAATGAAATACCTCTACTCTCTTATCTGAAAAACTAAAGGATCGAGAAATTACAATATTCCTACGATCTGGCAAAGGACGTCCAATTGATTCGTAGGTTTTTCGACCCATAATAATTGTTCCTCCCTGAGTAAGCGACTTGAAGAACTTCATATCTTCTGTTATATGCCATAAAAGGTGGTTATCCTTTCCTATAGCATTATTTTTAGCCATGGCTGCCACAATTGCTATCATATTGCTATATCGGCTTTAATTGATGGGTGAGAGTTATAACCATCGAGCATAAAATCTTCGAATTTGAAATCGAAGATCGAATCAACGGAGGGATTTAGGCGCATAGTTGGCAATGGTAACGGTTCACGACTTAGTTGTAGACCAACCTGTTCTTCATGATTTAGGTAGATATGGGCATCGCCAAGGCTATGTACAAAAGTTCCAGGTTTTAGACCCGTTACTTGCGCCATCATTAGAGTAAGTAGTGCATACGAAGCAATATTAAAGGGAACACCTAAAAAAACGTCGGCGCTACGCTGGTAGAGCTGGCACGATAACTTGCCATCGGCCACATAAAACTGAAATAGAACATGACAAGGGGGAAGTTTCATCTTATCGATATCCGAAACATTCCAAGCGCTAACGATATGCCTACGGGAGTCTGGATTATTTTTTATAGAATCAACGACTTGCGATAGCTGATCAATGGTAGAACCATCTGGCGTTTTCCATTTACGCCACTGGTATCCATAAATTGGACCAAGTTCGCCATTTCCGTCAGCCCACTCATTCCAAATCGTAACCTTGTTGTCGTTAAGGTACTTAATGTTCGTGTCTCCATTAATAAACCAAAGTAGTTCGTGTATAATGGAGCGAAGATGTAATTTTTTTGTAGTAAGTAATGGGAAGCCATCAGTGAGGTTAAAGCGCATTTGGTAGCCAAATATACTTCGTGTTCCTGTTCCTGTTCTGTCACTTTTTTCAACACCTTCTGAGATAATAGTCTTTAGTAAATCTTGAAATTGCTTCATGCTGTAGCAAACTTATGATTACGGTACAGAGAAAATCTTACTATCCAAACAATTATAATTGCAAAGGTAAGTCTAATCGAAAGCATCCAAAAAACAGAAGCTCCAACTGCGGCAAATAGGATAAGATCTTCTAGATTGCTGTGCGATACAGCGATATGATAATTAAGTAGATCAGCCTCCTGAGTTGACAGATTACCATTCTCCACCTCCGAAATCATTATTGCAGCACCATATGCAAGACCAAGTGTATTGGCAACAATCCAAAGGAATGAGGTTCGGTAAGGCAACCCAAAGAGTGCTAGTATAGGTCTAAGTACTTTCGAAAGCATCTCGATAATTCCCAACTTCTTCAGTATCTGCTGCAATAGATTTAATGCAAAAACCAATACCACTATTTTTAAGGATAGCATAATTGAAGATTTTAGCCATTCAGTTAAAATCTCA
>CAXYUU010000063.1:0-11452 GCA_964292015.1 uncultured Acetobacteroides sp. | reverse complement strand
GTAGCGGGAACAGGACTCGAACCTGTGACCTTTGGGTTATGAGCCCAACGAGCTGCCAACTGCTCCATCCCGCAATCTTATATCTTAGTTTTGATAACTGTTTCTGTTTCTCAATTGCTCTGCAAAAGTAGCGCATTTTTTTGATTCTGCAAGCCTTTGGGCAAAAATATGGCAATAGTTTTTTTCGGCAGATCGTTTTCAAATTAAAAAGGAAGGTGTAAATTCGTACAAAATAAACCCCAGCCCTATGCCATTAGTATTTAAACCTGTAGATATCAGTCAAGAAGAGAAGGAGTGTCGTAAGGATTACTTCGATCGTCACACGCCATTTATTATATGCGAGCGCGAGACAAAGCGCAACGAAAAGCTGAAGGTAAAGGTTACCCTCGGCGATGAGTACGTACATCCCGACGATTATGACCACTACATAAGTACCATTCAGCTGTGGAATCGCGAAACCTTGCTGGCTCAGGTACACTTTGCCCCCGGAGCAATGGGTAATGTGGCGGGACATGTAGAGGTAGACTTCTACGTGGTACCAAAAATGACCATGAACCTTGCCGCTATGGCCGTTTGTACCAAGCATGGCCTGTGGCAGAGCGAAACCGTTGACGTTGCTGTTGTAGACTAGCTGCCGTTAATAAGGTATACAAGCCGATTGGCAACATCTGATGTTTGCCTTTCGGCTTTTTGCGCATGGTACGCTTAAATCTTATATATTTGTGCTCTTCAACACAACCCTACAATGGCCGATAGTAAAAAGAAGAAGCTGATCTCTAAGCTGCACCATAAGTATCGCCTTAGCATATACAACGATTCTAATCTCGAGGAGGTTTGGTTCCTGCGCCTATCGCGTATGAATGTGCTGCTGGTGTTTGGCTCGCTTATCATTCTAATTATTTTTGCGGTAACGATACTTATCTCGTTTACCCCCCTTCGGGAGTTCATTCCCGGATATCCCGACAAGGACACCCGTAAGACTATTGTTGCCAATGCCCTTAAGGTAGACTCGCTCGAACGCGATTTGAGCATGTGGCAGCGTCATCTCGACAATATCAACAGGGTGCTATCGGGTAGGCCAACCGAGGTAATTGAGAGCAACCCCGATACCACCAAGAAGTATAAAAACCTGGAGCTGGGACGATCGGAGGCCGACTCGAAGTTTAGAGCCGAGATGGAGGCTGCCGAGAAGTACAAGCTTGCGGTATTCGATAAGGCCCAAAAGCCACAGGGAATATCGGGGATTCGGTTCTATACCCCTGTAAAGGGAAAGGTGTTGAAGCCGTTTAATAGCCAATCGGGTCAGATGGGAGTAGTGCTGTCGGTTGCCCCTAACGAGCTGGTGCTGGCCACCCTCGAAGGTACGGTAATTAATGCCGGTTGGAGTATGGATTATGGGTATAGCGTGGTAGTTCAGCATAGCAACAACATACTTTCGGTGTACAAGTACAACTCGCGTGTGCTAAAGAAGGTAGGAGAAAAGGTTCGTGCCGGAGAAACCATTGCCGTTGTGGGAACAAGAAACGACCAGAAGAATTCGGCACAGCTGCTATTCGAGCTTTGGTATAATGGCGTGCCCATTAACCCGCAACAGTACGTTATTTTTTAAGATTGATGACTAAGAAAAGGATTGCAATACTTGGCTCTACCGGTTCGATAGGCACACAGGCCCTTGAGGTAGTTGGAGCTAACCCCGACCTGTTTGAGGTAGAGGTTTTAACCGCTAACAATAGCGTGGAGCTGCTCATCGAGCAAGCAATAAAATATCAACCCAATGCCGTTGTTATAGGCAACGAGGCGAAGTACCAAATGGTAGCCGATGCGCTAAGTAGCCATCCTATTAAGGTGTACGCCGGTGATAAGGCCATCGAGCAGATTGTGGAGATGGATACCATTGATGTGGTGCTAACGGCAATGGTAGGCTATTCGGGCCTAATGCCCACCATTAACGCCATAAAGTCGAATAAGGTGATTGCCCTTGCCAATAAGGAGACCCTTGTGGTTGCCGGCGAGCTCATTATGGGGTTGGCTCAGGAGCATAGGGTACCTATTATTCCGGTCGATTCGGAGCATTCGGCCATATACCAGTGCCTGGTTGGCGAAATGAGCGCTATCGATAAGATTATACTTACCGCCTCGGGTGGGCCGTTTTTGCATAGCAGCCTCGACCAGCTAAAAACCGTAACCTGTAAAGATGCGCTCAAGCATCCCAACTGGAGTATGGGGGCAAAGATTACCATCGACTCGGCCTCGATGATGAATAAGGGCTTTGAGGTAATTGAGGCCAAGTGGCTCTTTGAGGTTAACCCCGATCAGATTGAGGTGGTGGTACATCCCCAGTCGATTATCCACTCGATGGTACAGTTCGAAGACTCGTCCATTAAGGCGCAGCTGGGGCTTCCCGATATGAAGCTGCCCATACAGTATGCCTTTACCTTCCCCCAACGGGTGAAAAACGATTTTAAACGGTTAAGCTTTACCGATTACCATACCCTCACCTTTCTCGAACCCGATACCACCCGATTCCGCAACCTGGCCATTGCCTACGAGGCTATGCGGGTGGGCGGCAACATGCCCTGCATCCTAAATGCAGCTAACGAGGTGGTGGTCGACGCATTTTTGAACGGTAAGGTAGGATTTTTGGAGATGTCGGATATCATCGAAAAGGTGATGATGAAGGTCTCGTTTATACACAAACCAACGCTAGCCGACTACTGCGAAACCGACACCGCAACCAGGCAGCTTACAACTTCGCTAATTCGATAAATAATGGAAATACTTGTTAGGGTAGCTCAGCTACTTTTAAGCCTTTCGATTTTGGTGCTGCTGCACGAGGCAGGGCACTTCTTCTTTGCCAAGCTATTCAAAACGCGCGTCGAGAAGTTCTACCTCTTCTTCAACCCTTGGTTTTCGCTGTTCAAGTTTAAGAAGGGCGAAACCGAATACGGTATTGGCTGGCTGCCCCTTGGAGGCAACGTGAAGATTTCGGGTATGATAGACGAAAGCATGGATAAGGAGCAGATGAAGCTACCTGCCGAGCCTTGGGAATTTCGTGCAAAACCATCGTGGCAGCGCCTGCTGATTATGGTTGGTGGTGTGCTGGTAAACTTTTTACTAGCCCTGTTCATATACATTGCCGTACTGTACACCTGGGGACAGGAGTATGTTGCCAATAGGGATGTTACCTACGGTATTGAAGCCGATAGTTTGGCCCAACGTATTGGTTTTAGGAATGGAGATAAAATTGTAACGCTCGATGGGAAACCTCTCGAAAATATCGTAAAACTTCAGGGCGACATCATTTTTAACCAGGTAAAGAATGTAGCTGTCGAGCGCAATGGCCAGCAGGTTAACGTAGCGGTCGATCCAAAGTACGTTCCCGAAATCCTTAAGGCAAAGGGAATGTTTGCTCCTCGTGTCAAGTACATTGCCGAGGAGGTGTCGAAGGATATGCCAGCTAAGGCTGCCGGTGTTAAAGCTGGTGATAGGTTTATCAAGGCCGATACAATAGGTATGACCTACGTTGATGAGTTTAGAGCCTACTTTGCCGCACATAAGAATAAGAAGGTAGCAGTAGACGTGGTAAGAGGAGCAGATACGCTAACCCTTAACCTCGTACCAAACGAAAATGGGCTTGTTGGAACCATGCTTAGCCTTAACCAGTTTAAGATAAGCAAAATTGAGTATACCTTTTTGGAGTCGATTCCTGCAGGTATAAGCTTTGGTTTCGATAAGGCCGATAACTATATCAAGCAGCTAAAGCTGATCTTCTCGCCCGAAACGAAAGCTTACGAATCGTTGGGTGGCTTTATTGCCATAGGTAAAATATTCCCCGGCTCGTGGGATTGGAATGCATTCTGGAATATGACCGCTTTCCTATCCATTATCCTTGCCATTATGAATATCCTACCCATTCCGGCACTCGATGGGGGTCACGTAATGTTCCTTTTGTACGAAATCGTTACCCGTCGTAAGCCTAGCGAAAAGTTTATGGAGTATGCGCAAATAGGTGGAATGATTATCCTCTTCTCGCTACTTCTTTTTGCCAACGGCAACGATATTGTTAAGCTGTTTCATCATTAGTAGTAGTAGGAGATATGAAGTTAGGTCGGATTTTACTTTTTTTGGTGCCCGCGTTGGTGCTTTTTGCCGGATGTCGGGAGGTTAGAAAGGGTAAAGTCCTACTGCCAACCTCCGATGGGGCCATTTGCGAGGTGCAGGTGGTACTCGATAAGGCTAGCTGGACCGGTGAGCTTGGACAGGCATACCGCGAGGTGCTAACCGAACAGTATCCCTTCCTTCCAAGAAAAGAACCCTACTTTAAGCTGGTGGATGTTATCCCAGCCGAGTATGGAGATACCGCAAAGATATTTCGTAATATCGTAGTAACGAAGGTAGACAGCACCTGCAGGGAACCCCGCATGGAGGTTAAGGGTAATGTTTACGCCCAATCGCAGGTGGTGGTATGCATGGTAGCATCGTCGGATGCCGCACTTGCTGCTTACATTCGAAAGAGTGGGGTTAAGCTGCGCGAGCTGCTCGACCAGTCGGAAAAGGAGCGGTTTGCCCACGAGGTGAAGGTAAGTTCGGATGCCGATCTTGCAGCTGCCGTTAAGGATAAGTTTGGTTTCGACCTTTTCGTACCAATGGGATACCAGCTGCGAAGCAGCAAGTCCGATTTTATGTGGCTTTCGTTGGAGAGCTCCCTGGCAAGCCAAGGACTCCTCATCTTTACCAGCCCATACGATGGCGCCGCCAGCTTTGCGATGCGCAACCTGAGCGCTTCGGCCAACGGGTACACCCAGCAGTACGTTCCAGGGCCTACCAATGGTAGCTACATGGTAAACGACCTCACTATTACCCCTAAGGTGGAACAGGTAACCCGTAAGGGGCGAGCTTGGTACCGTATGAGGGGATACTGGAGCGTAACGCACGAGTTTATGGGCGGTTCGTATGTTAGCTACTCCACCTACTGGAAGGAGCGAAACGAGGTACTCCATATTCGTGCGTACATTTACTCGCCCAAGAAGGATATGCGTAGGGCGCTGCTTCGAACCGAATCGCTTATGCTAAACATTAAGCTCAATGGAGAATAGTCCCAAACGGAATGGTGCCTCGTCGATTATTTCGAGGGAGCAAATGGAGGATGCGCTGCTTAAGGAGGATATTATTTTGGACGTAGCCAAACAGCTCGAAAAGGATTTTGGGATGTGGGGCATGACCATCACCTTTAGCAACGATATTCCCAAGGCATACGACGAGCTATACGTACAGGTTTACAACCATATTGTTGCCCTTGGCATAGCCGATACCAGTAAGCTGAAGAACCTGCTGTACCAAATAGATATTAACGCCGTAACCCTGCTGCGGCAGCCCGTGGAGGGTAGCCTCGAGGAGGAGCTCTCGCATAAGATTATTGAACGGGAGCTGCAGAAGGTGCTTATGAGGCGGTTTTACCGGTAAAATATACAGAAACGAGGTTGTCGGTTAGGCAACCTCGTTTTTTTTCAGCATTTTTTAAACAAAACGACTTGCTCGCAACTTTCTCTACTGGGCATGCTACCGTACTGCATCCCCAACCACCCCTTACCGTAGAGGATGAGTTACGCCACGCTACGTATTGGGATAACGTTCTTAAAATAAAGCCAGTAACGCTACGGAAGTATTCAGTTCCCCTTTATTTCCTCCTGGATTTGAGTCAAAAGCTATCGGATATGGTTCATTTCTTATCGGATATGAAGCAAAAGCTATCGGAAATGCACCAATTTCCTACTGGATATGCAGCAAAAGCTATCGGATATGGTCTAAAGCTAACCTGAAATGTTCCATATTAGGTTGGTTTTGGACCATTTTTATTTAATTCTGACATGGAATAGGTAGGAAAACGATTGGAACAGGTAGGTGATGGTTCCGCATTTTTTCTGTTTGCGACAGAAGCAACCTTTTGTAACCGGATATAGGTATGATACGGAGCCTAACCCACCTGCTTGCCCGTTGAACCCCACTGCTGCCGATCTATTTTAGACTGAGTATAAATTACATCTTGTACGATAAATTCCTGAACCTTTTTCTTACCCTTTTTTTTAGTGGTTGTTTATACTTCAAAGTCCGCTTTACAAACAATTTAAAACTCTTCTATTATGGCTATTATTCAGTTGGTAACTTCGCATTCTCATCTTAAAGATGGAGAACTTGGCCCTTTTACAGGAAATGTAATTTATAAGCTAACCAATAATCCGGCAGTTACGGTAACGGCCGAAAAGTTGGCAAAAATTAAGCTATTTAAGGACGACTATGAAACGAAACATGCGGCAAGCATCGATGGTAGCAAATCGGATGTAATTAAGAAGAACGATGCAAAATCGGTACTAATTGAGGCGCTTAACGAGTTTGCTATTGAGCTCTGTATGCTTACCAAGGGAGACAGGGAGAAGCTGGCCACAACCGGGTTTATACTGGTAAAGGAGGCGGATACGGGGAAGGAACCCCCAAAGCCCACCAGCTTTAAGGTGGAGTATGGGGTAAATGAAGGTACGCTCATATTTTCGGTAAAACCTCATACCGACGCACGTATGTACGTATTCCTGTACACTCCTGCCGAGGCAGCATCTGCCGATTTAACCTCATGGAAACAGGTAAGCTCCACATCGAGTAAGCAGGAGATTGCCGGATTTAAGCATGGAGTCGACTACTTATGCCGTTGTGCCTACATGGGAGCAAAAAGTAAGCTTATCTATAGCGATGCGATCACCTTCCTAGCACGGTAAGGTGCAGGATACCCTATATGAGGCAGGAGCTTACCCTCCTGCCTTTTTTCGTACCTGGTTTATTGCGGAAAAAGGTCTCTTTGCGGCTAGATTAGCTCTTTGCAGCATTTTATAATCCATTACTATCGTAAACATAACTTGGATGGAATCTCTTCTAGCTAAAGTCTGATATACATCACTTTATTCGACAAAGTATTGTGAATATGACGAATGTAAGCAGACTTTCTTTATTCGGCGTAGAATGAGTTGATCGTAAATAATTTGTGAACCTACTTTTTGCGGATATATAGACTGTAATATAGCGATTTCAAAGTCACCTGTTTAACCTAATTCATAGCCTTTATTTTCGTCTATGACGAGCTGGAGATCGTATTACAAGTAAAAATAGGAGAATGAGGTTGCAGAATAGATCGTCTCTTTTTTATATTTACGGTTTCGCAATGGGGTTAAAGCATTGTGCCAACATTAGAATAGGAAACCGATGACAACAGCAGCAGAAATTATAGAGGAGCTACAGCTGGCTCCTCATCCCGAGGGGGGATACTACAGGGAGATGTACCGATCGACCGATCGGATAGCGGAGGATTGTCTGCACTACCGGTTTTGTGGGGGAAGTAGGTCGGTAAGTACGGCCATCTACTTTTTAATGGAAACTGGAAACTTCTCGGCCTTCCATCGGATTAAGTCCGATGAGCTTTGGCATCACTACGAGGGGGTAGCGCTCGAGATTGTGGTGATACATCCTCATCCTAGCGCAAAGCTCGAAATACTGAAGCTGGGAAAGGATATCCGTAATGGGGAACAGCCCTTAAGGGTGGTTGCCGAGGGATGCTGGTTTGCATCGCGGGTGGTAAACGACGGATTTGCTCTTGTAGGTTGTACTGTGGCACCAGGTTTCGACTTTGCCGATTTTGAGCTTGCCCAGTGCGACAAGCTCGTGCAGTTGTATCCCGAGCATAAGGCCATAATTACGGCCTTAACCAGGTAGCCGAGTACCCCGGCTACCTACTGTTCTACAAATATTTCGTTGTACGGTATCACCTTTACCTTATGGTTGGTAGCCGATAGCTCGCTCCATATCCAGTTGTGGTGCGCAATAACCGATTGGGCATCTAGGTAGGGTCGGTTGCCGGTGGTATGACCATCTTCTACTACTGTTATCCTATAGTTTTTAGATAGTGCCGATCGAATGGTGGTGTCGACACAAAAATCTGTAGCACAACCGGTAACAATAAGCTCGGTTATACCGTTGGTGTCGAGTATTTCCTGTAGGTTCGAGTTGTAAAAGGCATCGTTAGCCGTTTTGGTTACAATAATATCGGAAGGGGTGCTCGAAATCGAGGGTAGAATTTCCCATTCTGGAGTACCCGGGATAAGGTAGCCTTCGGCAGTGCCATCTTGCTGAATAAAGATAACCAGATCTCCATTATCCCGAACCGTTTTTGATAGGGAGTTAATCCGGCGTATCACCCCGTTGGCATCAAAACGTGGGGTGCCTGGTGTAAATAACCCAACCTGCATATCAATGACTAGTAATGCCTTACGGTTTCCCATAAGTTCGGAAAAGGTGCAGGTAACCTCCAGCCTATTTCCTTCGGGGTCGAGCGTTTCGAACTCGTAAAATCCATCGCCCGTAATACGAGGTTCGGTAAGTATCGGATATCCTAAGCTGGCCAGCTCCTTTGCCTTAGCATCTACCTCGGCCATGGAGGCAACACCAAAGGCGATATGCGTAATGCCCTTTTGCTGAAGCTTTTTTGTTCGGTTGGTGTTCGGCTTTATGCCGGCCATGGTCATTAGCTCAATTCGGGCACCTCCTGCAAAGGTTACAAAGTAGCTGCTAAACTGCTTCTCGTCGTTGGTGTATTTTTCCGATAGCTGTCCTCCAAAAGCCTTTACGTAGTAGCTGCAAAGCTCGTCAAGGTTATCGGTCCAAATGGCAACATGCTCTAGCGTCATAGTGGTTATCGTTGAAGGTAATAGTATGCAATTTTAGGAATTTTATTTGATAGATATAGAGTTATATAGGTAAAATAAGTAAAAATACCGAAGGGGTTAATTCGGGTTCGTTCTCTGGCTCCCGAATCGCTTTGGGGGGGTAGGGGATGGTTTGGTGTAGGTAACC
The DNA here is from genome assembly GCA_964292015.1 of uncultured Acetobacteroides sp. GTDB lineage: Bacteria > Bacteroidota > Bacteroidia > Bacteroidales > ZOR0009 > Acetobacteroides. The sequence continues at coordinate 2,560 of CAXYUU010000063.1, read as the reverse complement.
TCTCCGGTATCCTCCTTCTGATTATGTTTGAGGTAGGGTAAAGTAGAAGGTGCTTCCTTTTCCTTCCTTACTTTCTACCCATATTCTTCCTTTGTTCTTCTCTACAAAGTCGCGGCAGAGTGTAAGGCCAAGTCCCGAACCTTTTTCGTTTGCCGTTCCCCGAGTTGTAAACGTGCTCAATCCAAAAAGCTTCTCCCTATTTTCGGGCGGGATGCCTATGCCGGTATCCGAAATGCTAATTAGGGTGTGCTTTTCATTTCGTTGAGCGCTAAGAGTAATGCTATCGTTACTTTTGCAGTACTTTATGGCGTTGGAGAGTAGGTTTCGCACAATAGTTCGAAGCATGTTGATGTCTGCAAACACCATACACTCGCAGCTGGTACAGGATACCTCTATTGTAATACCCTTTGCTTTTGCGGCATTCTCAAATCTTTTGGCCTGCTCGTTAAGTAGGTCGGTTAGGTTTACTCTTGTTAGGTTTATGGAGCTATCTCCCATCTGGCTTTTCGCCCAGTAAAGAATCTCTTCGGTAAGCTCGAGGGAGTTGTCAATTTCGTTACTCATTAGGGGAAGCATCTCGTCTAGCTCATCAGGTGTCAGGTCGTTCGACTCCCGAAGGTCGAGGATATTCTTTAAGGTGGCAAGCGGGCTTCTTAGGTCGTGGGCCACAATGGCAAAAATTCGATCCTTCGAATGGTTGCTATGCTCGAGGTGGGTTGCCTTTACTTGCAGCTGCTCCTTTACCTGTTGCAGCTGCTCTTTTTGGGATTGTAGCAGCTCCTTGCTCCTTTTTTCCTTTTGTCGGCTCTTGAATAGCGAGTAGGTGAATAGGCCAATTAACGAGAGGCTAACAAGTAGTAGGCCGATGAGCGTCACGTAAAATGTTGCTTCCTTCCGGTTCTTCTCCAGCTCAACCTGTTTTGCTTTTGCCTCGGCCGATAGCTTTTGCTTGGTGATGAGTAGCTTGTCGTTTTCGAGGTGCGATTTTTGTGCTAGGTTCCGAAGGCTGTCGGATTTACGCATCGACAGCTCCTGGTTTGCCAAGGCAAGTAGTCGTTCTACCTCGGCCTGTTTTTCAAGCACCTTAAGCTGATGTGCCTTTTCGTCCTTGGCAAGCTGCTCCATCTTAATGGTGGCCGTTTTTAGGATATTATCTTTTTGCAGCTGCTCATTTTCTAGCATCTTGCGCTCCAGCATGCTTCTGCTGATGTCCTGCTCCTTTTCGATGTTGTAAACGGTATCGCTATAGGCCTTATACTGTTTAAAGTAGCTTAGCGCCCGGTCGTACTGGCCTAGCCCTTCGCTAGCCTCCGAAAGCGAAAGTAGGTTTTGTTTTATCTGATCCGTTAACCCAATCTCCTTCGATAGGTTTAGCCCTTTACTGGCAATCTCTTGGGCTTTAGCAAACTCTTTTTGCTGGATGTATAGGTTGCTGATATCGTTTAAGCTGTAGGTTATCCCCCTTTTATCGTCGATCTCCTGCTTTATTTTGAGGGATTGCGTGAAGTATTTTAGCGCCTCTGTAAAATTATGTTGGTGGCTGTAGATATGTCCTATGTTGTTTAAGTTGTAGGCAATACCCTGCCTATCGTTTGCCTCCTCCTTTATTTTAAGCGATTCGAAGTGGTACTTTATCGCCTCGGTGTACTTCCCCTGCTTTTCAAAAATCTGTCCAATATTGTTAAGGTTATTGGCAATCCCTGGCTTATCGTTGAGCTCCTGCTTAATTTTTACCGACTGAAGGTGGTAGCTTAGCGCTTCGGCGTAGTTTCCTAAGTAGGTTTGAACGGTTCCGATATTATTAAGGGTAATAGCTATAGTCGGCTTATTCTGTATCTCTTCGCTGATCTTTAGCGATGCTAAGAAGTACTTCAGCGCTTCGGCGTAGTTTCCCCAATTCTTATATACGATCCCAAAATTGTTTAAACAGCTAGCAGCCCCTTTTTTATCGTCTAGACCCTCTCGTGCCTTTTGCGATTGCGTAAAGAAGGATATTGCTTCGGCATATTGGCCATGGGAGCTGTGGACAATTCCCATATTGTTCAGACAGCTGGCAATGCCAAGCTGGTTGTTTTGTTTTTGGTATAGGCTCAGCAGCAGCTCGAATTGTTTAAGAGCGTCCCGATGCTTGCCTTTAACAAGGTAGAATGAACCTAACGACTTTAACCCCTCCTCTAATCCTTTGGCATAGCCGATTTTTTCGCTCAGCTCCGTTGCTTTTTGTGCAAAATATAGCGTGCTGTCGGGCTTGCTTTTGGCATACTGTTGTGCCAGCTCGTTAATGGTGTTTATGTAGGCGGTATCTTTGGGAAAGTTGGGATGAGTTTCGAGTTGGGCTTGCTTAGCTCGTAGCGATTTTATCTTCCCATTTTGAGACGATAGGTAAAGAGATAGTAAAATTAGTAGTGATAGCAAAAATGCCCTTCTCATTGTGGTTAGGTTTATAGTTCGTTTTGGTTGGTTTGTGGTATTGGGTTAAACAGCTCGAACATTTATTTAGCTCAAAAAAGGGTATAGGATTGTTGGTAATAAAAAAAGGGCGACCCCTCAGGGTGGGGCT
>CAXYUU010000062.1:0-11496 GCA_964292015.1 uncultured Acetobacteroides sp. | reverse complement strand
GGAAAACCACCAGTATGATCATCATACTTCTCCTAAAAAATAGGTTCGGTAGCCTCATGATTGAAAAAATTAAATGATTAAAACGATCACTAAAATTGATATCGAATGCAAAATAGCGGGTAGTATTAACATAAAGAAATGCATGTTATTAAACAGCCGCACGCAATCGTGTTCGCAATCGTGTGCAGACCTACACGTAATCCGCATAGGAGTTAAATCCATTACGGATAGACTAATGTATGTTATATACACTTAAGACATCGGATTTGAAATTGAATAAAGGGACACCCTGTTTGTAAAATTTAAAGAGCAGACCCTAAAGGCCGTAACTACCATATCAAAACGACACGCACATCATACGCTTACATATTTCATGTTTTATAGAATATTTTATTGCAATTAAAAACAACAAAGGCATTTTCAGCAAAAGCAACGATCTACAAACAGGCAGAAAAAAGGTAGCTATCCGACAGTCGTCGCTACTAAAAAAGTAGCGATCCATACTAACCACCCACACGTTAATTAACATTTAAATTCGATGTTATCAGGGGCTACAAACACGATGACAGGGAGGGTAAAAACACCATTATAAAACGAAAAAATAGCCCCACAACCAACTATTTACTTGGCAAGCTGAGCTAATCAAAATCTGATGCCCAAGATACTACTACTTGTCCATCCCTACCCCTCAAGAAGAAGAGGTAACACCTTCCGATAAATAATTTGTGTGTAAAATGTTATGCTGCACCAATCACAGAACATTTAGGGCAATAAAAAAGCCCCGCAGATGCGGGGCTTTTTATATGTTATAGAAGGCAAATGCTTACTCAGCAATCTTTGCGCAAAGGAATTCGCGGTTTAGACGAGCGATGTGCGAAATAGAGATGCCCTTAGGACATTCTGCCTCACAAGCACCAGTGTTGGTACATCCACCAAAACCTAGCTCGTCCATTGCAGCAATCATGCTCTTTGCACGACGGGCTGCCTCAACTTTTCCTTGAGGAAGAAGGGCAAGCGACGAAACGCGAGCCGAAACAAATAGCATGGCCGAGCCGTTCTTACAGGTAGCAACGCAAGCGCCACAACCAATACAGCTAGCTGCATCCATACTCTCGTCAGACTTCTCCTTGCTAATAGCAATGGCGTTACCATCAGGTATACCACCTGTGTTTACGGTAACAAATCCACCAGCCTGAAGAATCTTATCGAAAGCTTGACGCTCAACAACAAGGTCCTTAACTACTGGGAAGGCAGCCGAACGCCAAGGTTCGATGGTAATGGTATCGCCACTCTTAAACTTACGCATGTGCAGCTGGCAAGTGGTGATATCGTCATCGGGACCGTGAGCACGTCCGTCAATGTAAAGCGAACACATTCCGCAAATACCCTCGCGACAGTCGTGATCGAATGCGATAGGCTCTTGTCCTGCGTGAATAAGCTCGTTGTTAACGATATCCAACATCTCAAGGAATGAGCTATCGGTTGAAATATCGCTTACCTTATATGATTCAAATCGTCCTTGGCTTGTTGCATTGGCTTGGCGCCATACCTTAAGCGTGAGATTTAGCTTGTTTTCCATAATGTTCTCCTCCGATTACTCTTTATAGTTACGTTGCGCCACCTTAATAAACTCAAAGTTTAGTGGTTCCTTATTTAGCTCAGGCTTTTGACCTTCGCCCTTATTCTCCCAACAAGCTACGTAGGTAAACTCTTCGTCGTTACGTTGAGCTTCGCCCTCTTCGGTTTGGAACTCTTCGCGGAAGTGACCACCACATGACTCGTTACGGTTGTAGGCGTCGTAAGCCATAACCTCACCAAGTTCTAGGAAGTCAGCTAGGCGTAGAGCCTTTTCGATTTCGGGGTTAAACGAGTTGTTAGTTCCAGGAACTAGCACGTTCTTCCAGAAATCTTCGCGAACTGCCTTGATACGCTCAATTGCGCTTTCGAGACCCTTAGCGTTACGAGCCATACCAACTAGATCCCACATAATGTGACCTAACTCCTTGTGCAGCTCATCAACGGTTTTCTTTCCCTTAATAGCAAATAGCTTTTCGATCTTGGCCTTAACCGCTTTTTCTGCCTCAGCAAATTCGGCACGGTTGGTGTCGATTTTTGGGGTAGAGATATCTTTCGAAAGGTAATCGCCAATAGTGTAAGGAAGGATGAAGTATCCGTCGGCCAAACCTTGCATAAGTGCCGATGCACCCAAACGGTTTGCACCGTGGTCAGAGAAGTTAGCTTCGCCAATTGCGTACAATCCTGGGATGTTGGTCATCAGGTTGTAGTCGCACCAAAGACCACCCATGGTATAGTGAACCGCTGGGTAAATCATCATAGGCTCTTCGTAAGGGTTAACGTCCACAATCTTCTCGTACATTTGGAAGAGGTTACCGTAACGAGCTTGGATGGTCTTCTGTCCAAGACGGTTGATGGCGGTAGAGAAGTCGAGGAATACGGCTAGGCCAGTTTCGTTAACACCAAATCCAGCATCGCAACGCTCCTTAGCAGCACGCGAAGCAACGTCGCGAGGCACTAGGTTACCAAACGCAGGATAACGACGCTCCAAGTAGTAGTCGCGATCCTCTTCAGGAATCTGAGAAGCCTTTAGCTGCTTAGCGCGAATCTTAACAACGTCTTCCTTTTTCTTAGGAACCCAAATACGACCGTCGTTACGAAGCGACTCCGACATAAGGGTTAGCTTCGACTGCTGGTCACCGTGTACTGGAATACAGGTTGGGTGAATTTGGGTGAAGCAAGGGTTAGCGAATAGTGCACCTCTACGGTATGCCTGCCAAGCAGCCGAACCGTTAGAGTTCATTGCGTTGGTAGAAAGGAAGAATACGTTTCCGTATCCGCCCGAAGCGATAACCACCGCGTGAGCACCGTGACGTTCGATTTCGCCGGTAACCAGGTTACGAACGATAATACCACGAGCTTTACCATCTACAATAACGATATCAAGCATTTCGTAACGAACGTACGACTTGATGTTACCACGAGCGATGCCTTTGTTAAGAGCTGCGTAAGCACCTAGTAAAAGCTGCTGTCCGGTTTGTCCCTTAGCGTAGAAGGTACGCGAAACCTGCGAACCACCAAACGAACGGTTGTCGAGAAGGCCACCATAATCGCGAGCGAATGGAACACCTTGAGCAACGCACTGGTCGATGATTGAGTTACTTACTTCAGCCAAACGGTAAACGTTGGCCTCGCGAGCACGGTAGTCACCACCCTTAATAGTATCGTAGAATAAACGGTAAACAGAGTCGTTATCGTTTTGATAGTTTTTTGCAGCATTGATACCCCCTTGAGCAGCGATTGAGTGCGCGCGGCGTGGGCTATCGGAGATGCAGAAAGTCTTAACATTATATCCTAGGTCGGCTAAAGAGGCAGCAGCAGAAGCACCACCTAAACCTGTACCAATAACGATAACATCTAGCTTTCTTTTGTTTGCGGGGCTAACCACCTTAATGGCTGCTTTATGATTTTTCCACTTGTCCTCGAGAGAACCAGCTGGAATCTTAGCATCTAAATTTATCATAGTGTATTCTTTTTTCTTGTCGATTTAGAACGAATGCTTACGCATTACTAAGCATTGAAACCTAAAAGGAAGTACAGTGGGATAATTGCAAATCCAACAGCAATAACGGTTGCATAGATGTAGGCAACAGCTTTCCAACGCTTAATCCAAATTTGGTTGTTAAGACCGATAGTCTGGAATGCGCTCCAGAAACCATGGGTAAGGTGGAACCAAAGTGCGCCAACCCAAATTACGTAAACAACCGAATAAAGAGGATTAAGGAAGAGCTGCGATACAAGAGCGTATGCATTTTCCATCATCACACCATCCACGTCAACCTCAGCAAGAAGTGGAGATCCGGTGAACTTAATCTTGATAAAAAAGTTAGCAAGGTGGATCGCCAAGAAACCAAGCACAATAAGACCTAAAACGAACATGTTGCGAGAAGCAAAAGTTGCGTTGCCAGACTGCTTGTTTACGGCATATTTAACTGGACGAGCCTGCATGTTGCGGAGCGTTAGGGTAAACGCCCAAACAATATGAAGCAAGAAACCAAGCGCCAATACAGGTTCAAACACCTTGATTAAAGGGTTTGTAGCCATAAAGTGAGCACCTAAATTGAAAAGATCACCGCTCTTGTCGAACAAAAGAAGTGAGTTTATTCCAAGGTGCACCAACAGAAATACAATTAGGAATAGACCGGTTAAACTCATAACCAGCTTTTTCCCAATAGAAGAACTAAAAATGTTACTCATGTCGGAATTATTTGTTTTAAATTTTAATCAGGTTCGCACAAATCTAACGGGTTACATTCAAAACACCCCCAATTAGAAAGCTACGCAAAATTATTAGGATGTTTGTCAATTAACAACAGAAGGAGGGGTAAAATATAGGTTGTTCAACACAAACACCCCTAATTTAAATCGATTCTATTGTAACACGTCGCGTTATTTTATGCGCCTCTCCTTGTTTATCCCTTATATTTGCACAAAAATTAGCGCATGGAAAAGTTTGTAATGTTTGGCAATACGCCTCTATTCTACATCGACGAGGGAAAAGGAACCCCGATTGTACTGCTACATGGCTATCTCGAATCGTCGCTTATATGGGACGATTTTGCCTCAAGCCTTAAGCGTACCCACCGTGTAATACGTCTCGACCTTCCTGGTCATGGACTTTCCGGCGAACACGGAGAGATACACACCATGGAATTTCTGGCCGATGCCGTTCAACATATTCTCACCGTCGCAAATGTAACCAAATGTACGATGGTTGGACACTCCATGGGTGGATACGTAACTCTGGCATTTGCAAAAAAGTACCCCGAGCTGCTTAACAGCTTCGTCCTATTCCATTCAACACCGAACCCCGATTCGGATGAGAAAAAGGACTTGCGCAATAAGGAGATCGCACTAATTAAGGAGGATAAGCTCGAGCTGATTGCCCGCACTACCGCTCCAAATGCCATTGCGAAAGACAACCGCAAGCGCTTTGGTGACTTTATTCAGGAATGTATAGAAATGTACAGCATGAACGAAAAGGACGGCATTATTGCCAATATAAACGGAATGAAAGTGCGTGAGGACATGAATACGTTCTTAGAGGCAACTAACCTTCCGCATATGTTTGTTTTTGGAATGAAGGACTACTACATCAGCAGCGAAGTTGCCCAAGGCTTGGCATCCAAATTCCCAAAAGCAGAGACGCTATTTTTAGAGAACTGGGGCCACATGGGATTTGTTGAGGAGCCCAAAGTATCGCTTGAAGCGATCGTTACATTCACCCAAAAGCATGCATAAGGTTGCATAACGATGGAATCGCTATCTAAAAACATCTTTTTTATTTAACTTTCTTTACCATTTATTAAAAACCCTAGATTTTTTTGTTAATTTTGCAGCAAGGGAATTAGAAAGGGAATCCGAGAATTTAAATCACGTTAAAAAAGACATCGCAACTTGTTAGCATTTGCGAGTTTAACTTGTTTACTATCTATTGTAAAGCGAAGATTTAGCCGGATTACATTATTAAATGTATTGAGAAGATGAGAAGAGTTTTACGACTACAAATAGCGATGCTGATGGTAGCTGTATTAGTATCGTGCAGTGAAAAGGATAAGGACGTTGTCAACGATAAGCCAATGAGCGTTACTACCAATAAGGAGTATGTTATTGAGAAAGGTGTTTACCTTAAAGTTCGGGAGATTACCGATACGCGCAAGCCTATTGGCTCTAAATCGGACTGGAAGGGAGAAGCTAAAATCAAGATCCAGCTATATACAGGTAAGCGATCGGTTGATACGGCAATTAGCACCAGATTTCCGAACGAAATCATCCTAGACGGCTACCATTTAAAGCTAAACTCGGTTTACCCCTATCCTGAGCTGAACAAAACAAGACATCAATCGGACTACATCATCAAAATATCTGTCGAAAACAAGAAGTAGCTCATACCGAATATAAAAAAAGGAAGCCATACGGCTTCCTTTTTTACTTTTAATCGTTGTATACGATCCATTAACGACTTCATTTCAAGATAATCGCCATTAGCTTATTCCTACACAGCGAAACTTCCCGGTTTCGGTTAACTCATTCGTTAGTCAACGTCATCACCCCCGCTTATGTTCGGAAAAAGTAAAGAACCAGACAACTCTACTCCTTACCATTAAGCAGCGAGCGGTATGGTTCGTTAAGGATATCGGTATTATCGCCCCATCTTTCGACAATAGAGTCGAGCACCAACAGCAAATCGGCAACATTATCGAGGGTAACCAGCTTCATGCGGGTCTCCTTAAAGTTGGGCAATCCCTTAAAGTAGCTGCTTAGGTGACGGCGCATCTCCAGAATGCCGGTACGTTCGCCCTTTATCTCTACCGATTTTTGAAGATGGCGTTTGGAGATATCGACACGCTCGGGCACCGCAGGTGGCAGCAGCAGCTCCCCTGTTTGCAGGTAGTGCTTAATCTCCCTGAAGATCCAAGGTCGACCATAGGTGGCACGACCAATCATTATAGCATCAACCCCATATCGGTCGAACATCTCCTTAGCCTTTTCGGGCGAGGTGATGTCTCCATTACCAATAATGGGAATATGAATTCGCGGATTATTCTTTATTTCACCAATAAGCGACCAGTCGGCCTCGCCAGAGTACATTTGGGCGCGTGTTCGTCCGTGAATGGTGAGCGCCTGAATGCCTACATCCTGCAACCGCTCGGCAATTTCGACGATGTTTTTCATCGAATCGTCGTAGCCCAGACGCGTTTTTACCGTAACCGGAAGCTTCACCGCATCTACAATCTGACGGGTCATCTCCACCATTAGGTCGGGAGTACGCATCATGCCCGAACCGGCACCACGTCCGGCAATTTTACGAACTGGGCAGCCAAAGTTGATATCGATAAGCTCCGGACCTGCCTCCTCGGCAATTCTGGCGGCTTCGACCATACTTTCGACGATATGCCCATATATCTGAATACCAATAGGACGCTCGTAGTCGTAGATATTCAGCTTCTCTACCGATTTTCGTCCATCGCGAATTAACCCATCCGACGAAATAAACTCGGTGTACATCATATCGACACCGAACTCTTTACAGATAAAGCGAAACGACGGATCGGTTACATCCTCCATAGGAGCAAGGAAAAGCGGCCTATCTCCCATCTCAATTTGTCCAATCTTCATACCTACCAATTTGGACTACAAAAATAGAAAGATTTATCAGAGTCTGAGTTACCTACATTTTAGTAGATTTGCATCGAAACTTTCCGATTATAACCAACCCTAATTAACGAATGAAATATCCCAAAAGTATTGTCGTTAAGCTACTGATAAGCCTATCGCTCATTGCCCTAGTCATTCTAGCAACCCAGCTAATTTCAGAGGCTATCTTCCCAAACGCGGTAGAAACAGCTAAAGCATTGCTAAAATCGGGAGCAAAGACCGCTCCTCTACTTGAGCAAACGATGCTAAAGCTGAAGCTAACACAGGGGCTTCAAACCATCGGAGTTTTCCTTTTGCCCGCTATTATTATGGTGTGGATTCTATACCGTCGCAAAGGTGTTGCATTAATGTTTACCGCAAAGGTTTACTGGCGCGACTTTTTCGACACCGCCTTTCTGATTGTATTTTCGACCACGCTAATGGTGCTTACCGCAAAATACAGTCAAATGCTCCCTTGGCCTCAGTACCTTGTCGATAGCAATACCGAAAGCGAAAAGATAAGCATGCTCTACCTCTCGGGAAAGCAGTACTCCGACCTACTTCTTAACATCCTTATCATTTGCGTCATACCCGCCTTTTGCGAGGAATTTTTCTTCCGCGGTTTCCTACAGCGTGTGCTTATGAAATGGATTCGTGACCCACATGTTGCCATATTCCTAGCAGCGGTTATCTTTTCGGCATTTCACTTTGATGCCGTGATGTTCTTCCCCCGCTTTTTGCTAGGTGCGCTGCTGGGCTACCTTTTCTACTGGACTGGTTCGCTGTGGGTGCCAATGCTTGGCCATTTCATCAACAACGCGCAGTATGTGGCATCGTCGTTTATCCTAAACCGTATGGGAAAGCTACCCGACACCAATGCCGATACGAACGATGTAGCCATCAGCAACTTTAACGTCATTCTTGCCGTACTGCTTATGGCCATGCTGCTCTTTACCATTTACGCCAGACATATGAGCACAAAGGAGCTGCCCAAGGTAGTGTAGAAAATTAGACGCAAGAAAAACGCATCACGTATCACGAATTTGCGACCCAACTTATGGGATCTGCTCTTCTGCTACGTTGTTGTCTTCGTATACCTCTCTCTCCATTTACCATCGTGTAGCTCCGTCTAACTTCCACTAACGACTACAAACCCGAGACCTACTTCCATATAAAAGTTCTCAACCCTTTTTTACCAATAATTTGTAACAATTTTAAGTAAAATTGAAACATCTTGTAACCATTTAATTTCTACTTTTGGTGAAGCGAATCGCATAAACACGCTAAAAAAGTAATTGCCATGTACGGAAAAATACAACAACACCTTCAGAAGGAAATTGCAGCTATCGAAGAAGCTGGATTGTACAAGAAGGAACGCATTATAACAAGCCCACAAAAGGCTGATATTACCATAAGTACCGGACAGGAAGTGCTCAACTTCTGCGACAACAACTACCTTGGCCTATCGGATAACCTACGGGTTATTAAGGCAGCCAAGAAGGCAATGGAGAAACGTGGATACGGCATGTCGTCGGTTCGCTTTATTTGCGGAACCCAGGATATCCACAAGGAGCTTGAGGTTGCCATATCCGACTACTTTGGCACCGAGGATACCATTCTGTACGCTGCCTGCTTTGATGCTAACGGGGGTATTTTCGAACCGCTATTTGGCGAAGAAGATGCCATTATCTCCGACTCGCTAAACCACGCATCAATTATTGATGGTGTGCGCTTGAGCAAGGCGAAGAGATATCGCTACGCCAATGCCAACATGGAAGATTTGGAAACTCAGCTAAAGCTAGCTCAGGCACAACGCTTCCGTATTATTGTTACCGATGGCGTATTTTCGATGGACGGCAACGTTCCCCCACTCGACAAAATTAACGAGCTAGCCGAAAAGTACGATGCACTGGTAATGGTTGACGAATGTCACTCGGCAGGGGTTGTTGGTAAAACTGGCCGTGGTGTTTCCGAGCTGTTTAACCTTCGTGGAAAGGTAGATATCATTACCGGAACCCTAGGTAAGGCATTTGGTGGTGCTATTGGCGGATTCACAACCGGTAAGAAGGAAATTATCGAGCTGCTACGTCAGCGTTCGCGCCCTTACCTTTTCTCGAACTCCATTCCACCAGCAGTTGTTGGTGCTAGCCTTGAGGTTTTCCAAATGCTAGGCGAATCGGACGACATCCACGCTAAGCTATCGAGCAACGTGAAGTACTACCTCGACAAAATGATTGCCGCAGGATTCGATATTAAGCCAACTCAGTCGGCCATCTGCGCTGTGATGCTTTACGATGCGAAGCTGTCGCAAGAGTTTGCTGCCAAGCTGCTCGAAGAGGGTATCTACGTTACCGGATTCTACTACCCAGTAGTACCAAAGGATCAGGCTCGTATCCGTGTTCAGGTATCGGCAGGTCACGAAATTGCACATCTCGACAAGTGTGTTGAGGCCTTTACCAAGATTGGTAAGGAATTGGGCGTTATTAAGTAAGCTCATCGACTACGATAAAAGAAGGGTTGCCCATGCGGGTGACCCTTCTTGCGTTTAGGGGGCGACCGCGATACTCCGTAAAGCACGCCTCTCCAACGACACCAATTTAGCACTAGCTAGTAGACACGAAGCTAAAAGCTTTGGCCGGGAGGCAAGAAGTGACAGGCAGGATACCAAAAGTCGCAGCCGGGAAGCGAAAAGCTACAGGCGGCAGACGAAAAGATGGAGCCGGGAGGCCAGAGGTATCGGACAGGAGGCCAAAAGTGGCAGCCGGCAGTCTAAAAGCTTCGGGCAGAAAGGTAGAAGCGACAGATGGGAGGCATGAAGTACCGGACGGGAACCGAAAAGCGGCAGCCGGGAGGGCAGGAGCTTGAGAACGGCTACCGGCATGCTGAAGGCGAAAGCATCCTTACGGGGTACTTCCGCCTTCGGTACGATGGGGTGTAGGGCAATGCTCGGAAGCCGAGCTGCCGGAGCAACCGAGCTATGCCTTGGTAAAATCGATCTTGCCTACCAGCTTGTACTCGGGGCTGGTGGATCCAAATAGCGCCTTGATGTAGGTTTTGGCATCGAGAGCCACGTCTACCAGACCGGTAAGGGGGGTGTATAGCACGCGGTTGCGGGCCATGCGGGCGTTATCGATGGCCACCTTGGCGTTGTTGCAGGCGGCATTCTTGGTGCGCAGCGCCACCGCTAGGGCTTTGAGCACAGGGAGCTTAACATCCTCCTCGTTGGGCGCGTACTCGGGGGTAGCCGCTACATACTGAACGTAGCGCTCGAAGTTGTCGATGATGCTGTCGTAGCTCTGCTGCGAGGTGGAAACGGTGTCCACCTTAACGTCTGTAGCAGCAGCAGCCTTGGTAGCGGTGCGGTTGCCCCTTATCTTACGAACGATGGCAGAGGCCGCCTCGTCGACTTGCTCGGACGAGCTGGAGGCGCGAAGCAAGTTGAGCGAACGGGTTACCAGCGGCCCTAGCGGAGCAAAGGCGCTATCGCGCTCGATGGTGGCCCGGCTATAGATGGGCATGGCGTCGTTAACCGCGAGAACGACGGCACGTCCGTCGGCTTCCATTTTCTTAAGCGCTTCGAGAAAAATAGCCGGCTTGGTGGGCTTGTACCTATCGCCGTAGCTGGCGATGTTAGCGATAAGCAGTCCAAGGTTATCCACGTTCTTGGCATGTCCTGTTTCGGATGTGCTTGCCATAATTTTTTTGTTTTTATGTTAGAACAATGATCAAAACGACCTAAAGCTAAAAAGTTTAATTAACATAGCCAAGGTTTTATACAACTTTTTTTAGCTACTACCCAACATATTTACTCCGTAACTGCCTATAGAAGCGTACAAAGCCATTTTACACAAATTATTTTTTAGCTGATGGAGGATAATGGTGGGTGGGAATGGGTATATTGGGGGGCTTTTTGAGGTTAATATCGCAGGCTGGAGCCTGCTGGGATAGAGGCGACGAAGGCAGGGCAGTAGCCTCAGCCTCAGCCGAATCTATCCAAGCAGGCTATAGCCTACAAGCGTTAGCCGGGTGCGTATTTGCCTTCGCAGGCAGGAGCCTGTGGGGATAGAGGCGACGAAGGAATGGTGGCACAGCCGAACGGAGATTTCGAGCTTAAGATTTGATTAGAGGGCTAACCAAATTTTGAGTTGAGCTGGCTGATTTTTTTTATTCAGAACCACCCCGCCCTACGGGCCAATGTCATTAAGCTAAGGAAAAAACTTTCCTCGAAGTGTCATCCCGTGCTTGTCACGGGATCTAATGAATTGCCCGTAGGGCCTTTTTTAG
>CAXYUU010000061.1:0-11512 GCA_964292015.1 uncultured Acetobacteroides sp. | reverse complement strand
CTTTGATGGAATTCATGCGTTTACGACTATATTTTAGGGCTAAAAAAAGGTCGACGCGGCCAATGAATCACCATTCAAAAATAGCAAATGTTTAGTTCACATTTATTTATAAAATAAAAAATATATCATCATCATTATAGTTTCTTGCTATAAATTTTAGATTACCGCATGGTGTTCGGCTAAATCTTTATATTTTTAAGCTGAATATATTTTCAAGTCAATGGCAAAAAACTTAGCAAAAAGTTGTTTTTCGCTCCTTATGCTTATTGTTATAAGCTACTCAGGAGTAGGGCAAACCACGAAGATTAACAGTACAGAAGAGCGTCTGTATCGACAAGCGTTAGAACTTTTCGAAAAGGAAAAGTACGCATCTTCTCAACATCTTTTCGAGGAGTACCTCGTTGCAGTTGGCTCCCAGAATACCATGAAAAAAGGGAATGCCGAATACTTTAAGGCAATGTGTGGCATCCATCTCGAAAATAAGGATGCAGAGCGTGAGGTGCGTAATTTTGTTATGCATTTTCCCGAAAATCAAAATGTAAACCGTGCGTGCTTCGCGTTGGGCGATCTTTACTACAAGCAAAAAAGTTACAAGGATGCTGTGTACTGGTTTGGTCGGGTAGAGGTTAATGCGCTAGCTTTCGACGAAAGGTGTGAGTGCTACTTTAAAACGGGGCTTTCGTACTACTACAGCAATAAAAAGGATTTGGCTGCTCAGTCATTTGCGGCGATTAAGGATGTCGACAACAAGTTTTCGTCGCCTGCAACCTACTACTACTCTCAAATTGCTTACGAGGAGAAAAACTATGCAACCGCGCTTAAGGGTTTTCAGACGTTGCTCAACGACGAGTCGTTTGGTCCAGTAGCTCCATACTATGTAGTTCAGATATACTACATTCAACGTAGCTACGAAAAAGTAATCGAGCAGGGACCTAAGCTGCTCGAATCGTCGACTCCTTCGCGTAGTGCCGAAATATCGCGCATTATAGGGGAGTCGTACTATCGGTTGAAAATGTACTCCGAAGCATTACCCTACATTAATCGGTATGCAGCCGAGGCAAAGAGTATAAGTAGAGAGGATAGCTACCTTATTGGCTTTATTAATTTCAAGGCAAATAACCACGCGAAGGCTGCGGAGTCGTTTGAGCGTATTGTTTCGGGGAACGATTCGCTGAGCCAAAATGCTTACTACCACTTGGCTTACTGCCAGCTGCAGCTCAATGCCAAACAAAAGGCGCTACAGGCTTTTAGCATGGCTTCCAAGATGGAGTTCGATAAGGATATCCAGGAAGATGCGCTTTTCAACTTTGCCAAGCTAACATTTGAATTAAACTATAATCCGTTTAACGAGGCAATCACTGCATTTAACCGCTATATCGAAAAGTATCCCACTAGCCAACGTGTTGATGATGCTTACGAGTATCTGATGATTGCCTATACCAATACGAAAAACTATAAGGCCGCACTCGAATCACTCCAAAAGATTAAGAAGCAGGATGTGAAAACGAAGTCGGCTATTCAACGATTGGCGTACTATCGTGGATTGGAGCAGTTCCAAAACCTGAATTTTAAGGATGCCATCACTTCGTTTGATTTGTCGTTAGACAATTCGAGTTACAACCGCTCGTTGGCGGCTCTTACTCTTTACTGGAAAGGTGAAAGTTTTTACCGTTTAGAAGATTTTGATAGTGCTCAAAAGGTTTATAGTGAGTTTTTACTTACCGCAGGAGCCTACGATCAGCCAGAGTACAAGTTGGCTCACTACGGATTGGGTTACAGCTTTTTCAAGCAAAAGCGCTACGACGAAAGTATGAGCTGGTTCCGCAAGTATACCGCTTTTCAGGAGGTGCCATCAAAGCCTGCGTTGGCCGATGCCTACAACCGTATTGCCGACATTCTTTTCTTCGAGCGTAAGTACTGGTTGGCAATCGAAAGCTACGATAAGGCAAATGCGCTAAATGCTTCCGATCCCGATTATGCGCTGTACCAGCGTAGCTTTGCCCTTGGTTTGGTGGATAGGCCCGAACGGAAGATTGAGTCGATGAATAGCTTTATTGCGAAGTACCCTAAATCGCCTTATGTTGACGATGCCCTTTTCGAAATTGGGCGTACGTATACTCAAGTAGAGCAGTTCGATAAAGCGGAGGAGACGTTTAATGCGCTGATCGAAAAGAACAAGGGGTCGAGCTTCTATGTGAAGTCGCTTGTCGAATTGGGCTTGATTAACGTAAATAAGAACAACGACGACAAGGCTCTTGAGTACTATAAAAAGGTGGTGGAAGATTTCCCTGGAACTAACGAGGCGAAGAATGCGCTTCTCGGCATTAAGGAGATCTACATAGATAAAAATGATGTTGATTCGTACTTTAACTATGCTCAAAAGATAGGTAAGGATGTTGGATTAGGTATGTCGGAAAAAGACTCGCTGATGTATTCGGCTTCGGAACGTGCCTATTTAGCCAACGATTGTGCCAAGGCAATTCCTGGTTTTAAGAAGTATATTGCTACATTCCCTAACGGCGATTTCGTTCTTAACTCCTCCTTCTACTTGGCAGATTGCCAAGAGCGCACCGGGAATATGGGAGAGGCTGCTGTTGCGTACAAGTATGTAAGCGAAATGCCAAAGAATCAGTTCTCGGAAACTTCGCTAAGGAAATTTGCCGATATCAGCTACGGATTAAAGAATTACAAGGATGCCTATACCGCCTACGAAAAGTTGGAGGTGAATGCCGAGAATAAGGCGTCACTTCTGGAGGCTCGTGTTGGTATGATGAGAAGTGCAAACGAAGATAAGCAGCTACAGCAGGCGGCCGATGGAGCCACCAAGCTAATTTCTACAGAAAAGGCATCCGCAGAACTTCTGCGCGAGGCTCACTACATCAAGGGTAAGTCGCTATATACGCTGGGCGATCTCGATGGAGCATTTGCTGAATTAGCGCAAATTGCTATCAACGTTCGAACTAAAGAGGGTGCCGAAGCCAAGTTCATGAAGGCGCAAATAGCCTACCAGCAAAAGAAGCTCGATGTGGTAGAAAAAGAGGTGCTGAACTTTGCCGAAATGAATACACCTTTTCAGTATTGGATTGGAAAGAGCTTTTTGCTACTGGGTAAAACATACCTTGATAAGGATGATGCCTTCCAAGCTAAGGCAACCATACAAAGCGTTTTGGATGGTTATGCTGTAAAAGATGATGGTATAGTTGAAGAGGGTAATAAACTGCTTAAGGAGATTGAAGCTGCCGAACTAGCGAAACAAAACATTCCACAAGCCCCCGTTGAGGTAATTCAAAAGTAAGCATGATGAAGAAAATTCTATATACAATACTTGCGCTAACGCCAGCTATAGCCTTTGCGCAAACTCAAGAAAAGACGCTAAACAAGCAGGTTGAGGTTACCCGTTCGTACGAGCCAACGATAAACGATGCTTCGAAGTTAAACATAATGCCCAAGATTACGGATACGCTTAAGATGGCGCCTAGCTTTAAGTATTCGATCTTTTCGAAACCGCTAGATTCGTACTTTCCGGTAAAGACCATAACCGCAGCCAAGCTGGTTGACGAGCCTAAGACAGACCTGTACAACTTCTTTATTCGTGGGGGGATTGGCAACTACTTTACCTCGTTGTTCGACATATACTACAACAGTCCGCGTAGCGAGGATTACAGCTATGGCGCTTACTTTAATCACCGCTCATCTACCGGTAAAGTGGGGCTCGATAATGGTCCCGAAGTTTCCACGAATAATTCGAGAAACGAGATTGTACTTTTTGGAAAGAAGATATTCGATAGCTCGATCTTAAGCGGTGGTGTTTCCTATCGGAGAAATAAGAACCTGTTTTATGGTATTGACTATGCTGCGAATCCATCCTACAACTTTAGTAAGGATTCCCTCACCCAATACTTCAACAATGTACGAGTGGATTTGAACCTGAAATCGTTCTACCTCGATTCGACCCATATCAACTACAAAACATTTTTAAGCTACGACTACTACAACGATAAGGCCGATTATGGAGAGAATCACATTTCGCTAGGTGGCGAGGTGTTTAAGTATATCCAAAGCGACTACCTTGGCGTTGGGCTTAACGTGCTTCATGTAGGCAAGTCGGGCAGCTTCGATACGGTATCGAATACCGTTGTTACCATATCGCCAATGCTGCGCAAGTATGGCAGCTTCTACACCGCATCAATTGGGGTAAACCTGACCAACGATTCGTGGGGGAAAAATGGGAAGACCTACTTTTTTCCTATGGGACATCTAACCATCGATGCGGCAGGTAACTTTTTTGTGCCCTACATCAAAGTGGGCGGATACCTCGAGGTGAATTCTTATAAGAAAATCACGGCCGAAAATCCCTACGTAACGCCCGGAATATATGTCGAAAACACGGCGCATAAGATGGTGCTCACCGGAGGTGTTAAGGGGAATGTAAGCGCGTCGGTGTCGTACAATGTTTGGGGTGGATACGAGCTAATCGACCGCCAATTCTTCTTCGAAAACCAAAAGGGGAGCAAAGGGTTGTATAACAACTTTGCGGTGGTTTACGACAATATGTCGAAAAGCACCTTTGGGGGCGAAATCGCCTTAACGGTCAAAAACTTTTTAGAGATAGGCGCACGAGCTCAGGTGTTCGGCTACTCGCCCGACAAGGAGCTTAAGGCATGGGGTATGCCGTCGTTCGAATCGTCGATTGATGCGAGCTGCCGCTACAACGAAAAGTGGATGTTTAAGGCGTCCATATTTGCCATTGGGGAGCGTTTTGCAAAGTATCACGACAGCCAAAAGCCACTACCCAAACCTACCATTGTAAAGTTAGGCTCGTTTGTTGACGTGAATTTGGGCTGCGAATACCAAATTACCAAGCGCATCAATGCGTTTATGAACGTCAATAACCTACTAAATAGCGATTCCGATACCTACTATTTGTACAAATCGTACGGCATAAATGCGGTAGTTGGAGCGAGCTACTCGTTCTAGCAATTAGCGGGGGCTTAATCCAAGTTAAGCTATTAGAAGCTAGCAATAATCTTTGGTGTCGATGCGCCTTTTGAGCTCGTTTTTAGGATAAAAAATGTTATATTTGCAGGTGATCCTGCCTAAGCTTAATTAGGATTAATCTTAGGCAGGATTTTTACGTGAATAAAATAGATCAAAAACATAAATTTTGCAGGTAATGAGCAATATTGACGCAGAACACAGTGGACTTAATCCCAACAATAGCTATTCGGCAGATAGCATTCAGGTGCTTGAAGGGCTTGAGGCAGTTCGCAAGCGTCCGTCGATGTACATCGGCGATGTGGGAGTTAGGGGATTACACCATTTAGTTTACGAGGTTGTAGACAACTCGATCGATGAAGCTCTTGCAGGTCACTGTAAGAATATCAATGTTTTTATAAACGAGGATGGCTCCATTACCGTAGAAGATGACGGTCGTGGTATTCCTACCGATTTTCACGAAAAGGAGCAACGATCGGCACTGGAGGTGGTATTAACCGTGCTTCATGCTGGTGGTAAGTTCAACAAAGATTCCTACAAGGTGTCTGGGGGACTTCACGGTGTGGGGGTATCGTGTGTGAATGCGCTTTCGATTAAGCTTGTTGCCGATATTTACCGTAACGGTAAGCACTACCGTCAGGAGTACAGCAAGGGTAAACCCGTAACTCAGGTGCAAATTTTGGGCGATACCGATCGTACTGGTACGACTATCACCTTTATGCCCGATGGTGAAATTTTCAGCGTAAGAGAATATAGCTACGACATTCTTTCGACTCGCCTGCGCGAGCTTGCCTTCCTGAATAAGGGAATTCGTTTGGCCATAACCGACAAGCGTGAGGAGGAAGAGCAAATATCCGAAGAGGGAATTACCTCTAGCGGCTTTAAAAATGATGTGTTCAACTCGGAATTAGGACTACGCGAGTTTGTAGACTACCTCGACGGAACTCGTGAGAAGCTTACCGAAAAGCCGATTTATATCGAAGGCGAAAAGAATGGGGTGCCTGTGGAGATTGCCTTCCAGTACAATACCAGCTTTTCCGAAAATGTGCATTCGTACGTTAATAATATCAACACAATAGAAGGGGGTACCCACCTTACCGGTTTCCGCAGGGGGCTTACCCGTACGCTTAAGAAGTATGCCGATGAGTCGGGTGCGCTGACGAAGCTGAAATTTGAGATTAACGGAGATGACTTCCGTGAAGGCCTTACCGCAGTTGTTTCGGTTAAGGTGGCTGAACCTCAGTTCGAGGGTCAGACCAAAACCAAGTTGGGCAACTCCGAGGTTTCGTTGGCGGTCGATCAGGCCACCAGCGCGGCGCTAGAGGCCTACCTCGAGGAGAATCCTAAGGATGCCCGTCAGATTGTGCAGAAGGTGATTTTGGCTGCAACCGCTCGTCATGCCGCTCGTAAGGCTCGCGAAATGGTACAGCGTAAAACGGTTCTTTCGGGTTCCGGTCTTCCAGGTAAGCTTGCCGACTGTTCGGAACGTGACCCTGTTCAATGCGAGATATTCTTTGTCGAAGGGGACTCGGCAGGTGGTACGGCCAAGCAGGGCCGCGATCGTAAATTTCAGGCCATCATGCCGCTTCGTGGTAAGATTCTGAATGTCGAAAAGGCGATGCAGCATAAGATCTACGAGAACGAGGAAATCAAGAACATGTTTACGGCACTTGGCGTAACCATCGGAACTGATGAGGATAGCAAGGGGCTTAATATGTCGAAGCTGCGGTACCACAAGGTTATTATTATGACGGATGCCGACGTCGATGGTAGCCACATCGACACCCTAATCATGACTTTCTTCTTCCGCTATATGCAAGACCTCATTAAGGAGGGCTTCCTGTACATTGCAACTCCTCCGCTCTACTCGGTTAAGAAGGGTACCAAAATAGTGTACTGCTGGTCGGATGATGAGCGTGATAAGTATAATATTGAGCTCAGTGGTGGTCGCGAAGGCTCCGCTCCCGTGCAACGATATAAAGGTCTTGGTGAAATGAACGCCGAGCAGCTTTGGGAAACAACCATGAATCCCGAAAATCGTATTCTGCGCCAGATTACTATCGATAGCGCTGCCGAAGCCGATCGTATCTTCTCCATGTTAATGGGTGATGACGTTCCTCCTCGTCGTGAGTTTATCGAGAAGCATGCCAAGTATGCTCGTATTGTCGCATAGTTAAGGTTGATATCAAATTTTAAATGTTAGATAGTACAAGCTACAGGGGAAAAGGGGACGGTTACACCGTTCCCTTTTTTTGTTCCATATATTGGGTAAGGGCGTTTGTACGTATTGATTAAATGCGCTTTTTGGTACTATTCGAGGGGCAAACGAACCGAAGTAAGAATCAATCTTACCAGAACTTGTTTGGTTGTCTGCGATGTTCCCTTGCTCAAATAGCTACGTTGCGACGCTAATTCGTCCTAATGGTGTGACTTTGCGTGCTTCTTACCGAATGCATTCGGCATAGCATCAACCTGAGGGTGCCGGTAGGTTCGGTTTAACCCTGCATTTTGCCGTGCAACGATCTTGCACCTCCCAAACGTCGTTGTGCCGTAAAGCGGCAGCTGCAGCGATGCTATTGCCGATATTTTATCCGTTAATATGGATGGGGAGCTGTTGGGTGTGCGAAAGCTATTGCCCGCAGGGGTGGGGGACTTCCTGCTTTTTGGACGGCCGACAGCTAAATGTCGGTAGGAATTTAGGGTAATCTATTATCTTTGCGCCACTTTACGACTGAATATGCAATCTATCTGCTTTATTATAAACTCCCAGAAAAAGAAAGTCGACCACCTTGTTGCTCGTCTCGACGCTGCTTTTTCTAACCACTACCAGGTAATGTTTCTGCACACCGCAGTAAGTCGGCATGCCGAAGAGCTGGCCGTAACGGCTGTGAATTTGGGCTGTCGGTACATTGTTGCCGTTGGTGGCGATGGTACCGTTAACGAGGTGGTGAATGGTCTCATGCAGCTCCCACCCGAAAAGAGGGGGCAGGTGGCGGTGGCCATTCTTCCGTGGGGAACCGGAAACGATTTTGCCCGTTCGGTAGGGGCAACCCCGTCGATTGTGCATCTGTTGAAGCAATTTGAGGATGGGTTAATCAGCAAGGTTGATGTTGGTGCCGTACGCTACACCCAGGGGGGGCGCTCGGTGCTTCGCTACTTTGTGAACATCGGCGATATTGGCATTGGCCCCAGCACGGTGATGATGGTAGAGCGATTAAAGCGGATACTTGGCCCTACGTTGGCCTTTTGGATAGGCGCATTCTGTGCCATATTCTTCCGCAAGCCGCAACCGGTGAGCATAAAGGCCGACGGCTACCGCTACGAGGGTAAGGTAAAGGCCGTATGTATGGCCAACGGGCGCTACTTTGGTAGCGGACTTGGCATTGCCCCCAAGGCGCTTGTTAACGATGGCTTGCTGAACCTGGTTATTGTGGGCGATGTGTCGGTATTCACATTCCTTAGGTTTACGGGCAAGCTACGTTGCGCACAAACCATCATCCACCCCGAGGTGCACTACACCAATACCACGCGATGCCGCATACTTTCTCCTTCGCTCGACTGCCCGCTAGAGCTCGATGGCGAGGTGCTGGGCTCGGCTCCGTTGGAGGTTGAGGTGGTAAGTGGTGCCGTACAGTTTTTGGTTGATCCAACCAGCTGCAACGCCTTACGTGTCGAACCGGCTAGGAAGGTGGAGGCAATGGCCGAGGTGGAGGAGTGCAGCTGCTAGGGGAGAAAGAAGTTAGAGGAAGTTATTTCGGGAAGTTAAACTGAAGAAGAATATTGAAGTTAAAGAAGTCATAGAAGTTAAAGAATAATGCTACAACACAGCCTTAAAGGGCGTGATATTACAGTCTAGGATGCAGCCCTTGGCATTCATAGCAAACGCGTAGCCGCTGCTTTTATGGAAATAAATATTAATACTCCTATAGTTGGGCTAAAGCCCAATTTTAAGCAGTATTTTCTCTCGTCAGCTAAAGCTGACGGCAATGAATAAGTCCTTCAATGTATCTTCAGTGTGGGTGAAAAATAATTATTACCAGCCATATATTCATTGCCGTCCCATTTATGGGACGGTGGAATAAAAAGCGAGCGAACTCCTCAACAGGGTTCGCTCGCTTTTTTATAGCTGGCAGGTTATCCGTTTTGCGGTTAGCTTGCTGCCGGTTGGGCAACAGCGTTAGGGTCGTGCTTGTGCTTAAAGAACAGGGCAAATAGGATGGCCACCACCAGCGCGTAGATGGAAAAGGTGAGCCAGATGCCGTGCCAGTTCTTCATGCCGTTATTCGTAAAGAAGTTGTCGATAATAAACCCGCTCGACAGGCTGCCCATGATGGCGCCAAAACCGTTGGTCATCATCATAAAAAGACCCTGAGCGCTCGATCGGATGGTTGAGTGGGTGTTGGTTTCGACAAATAGCGATCCCGAAATGTTGAAGAAGTCGAACGCCATGCCGTACACGATGCACGAAAGGATAATCATCCAAAGGTACTCCTGCGGATTGCCGTAGGCGAAAAGGCCAAAGCGAAGCACCCAGGCAAGCATGCTGATGAGCATCACCTTTTTGATACCAAACCTCTTTAGGAAGAATGGGATGGCCAGGATGAAGAGCGTTTCCGAGATTTGCGAAATGGACATGATAATGGTGGAGTACCTTACCACAAACGAGTCGGCATACTGCGGGATATTTTTGAAATCGCTAAGGAACACATCGCCGTAGGCGTTGGTAAGCTGTAGGGCGGCACCTAAAAACATCGAGAAGATGAAGAAGAGCGCCATCTTGTAGCTGGCAAACAGCTTAAAGGCGTTCAAACCAAAGGTCTCTACCCACGACTTGCTGGCCGTAACATCCCTCTGTGGCGGGCACTTGGGCAGGGTAAACGAGTAGGCGAACAGCACCACCGACGCTGCCGCCGAGATGTAGAACTGGTACTCGGTAGCCTTGTTGCCCGTGAGGTTGGTAATCCACATGGCCACAATAAAGCCAACCGTACCCCATACCCGGATGGGTGGGAACGACTTTACCACATCGTAGCCGTTACTCTTTAGCGCGTTGTAGGCAACCGAGTTCGATAGCGCAATGGTGGGCATGTAGAAGAACATGGCGCCGAGCATCACCCAAAAGAAGCTTTCGGGACTGCATGCCAGCGAGAGGCTAAAGATGAATATCCCGCTCAGCAGGTGTATTGCGCCGTACAGCTTCTCGGCGTTAATCCAGCGGTCGGCAATAATTCCGATGATGGCGGGCATAAAGATGGAGGAGATCCCCATGGTCGAGAAAATTGCCCCGAATTCAGCGCCACTCCACTGCTTGGTGGCAAACCAGTAGTTGCCTATGGTTATGAGCCATGCTCCCCATACAAAGAACTGGAGAAAGCTCATAAGTGTTAGCCGATTTTTTATTCCCATTTTATTTTTTTCTTGTTAACGTTCTATTTGTAAAAGAGTCAAAGGGGTGCTAAAATTAGCAAGAAAATCAAACAAGCCATGCTATTAGCTCTGTTTTTAAAATAAATGTGATAGACATTCTTTTTCTGCTTGTATCCCACCAGCTTGCCGCAACGTCTGGCTGTCCAAACGGGACAATATGGGGCGTTTGCGGCTCCAAAACCACCTCGCTAGCCGCTGGCTGTCGGCAAAAATGCCTTTTTACCACCCGATACTTGGCGTAGGAATCTCGTATCGGAACGCGCTACGCTCGTAATGCGGCATGTGGCAATCTACCTGCCGTGCGCGGTAACCATTTTGCGGCTATCCGAGAGAGTGCCGATTGGGGCTCGATGGTAGCCCTGCCGCCTTACCCGTAGGCCGCCTGCTGGTGATGTGGCACACCGGATACTTGATTCCGATGCCCAATTTGAGCGACGATATTTTTAATCTCCATTTTTTCCATATTGGGAAATTCCGCGAGGTTTTCGTGTAGAGCTGTATGGATTTGCTTGCCTGTAAACGCCCTTACTGGTAGCGCAAACCGCCACTAGGCGTAGGCACTACCTCGTAGCCGCGTGGCTAGGGAATAGTCGGCGACGCCCCCTTTCTACTATTCCGCATTCGTAGCTGTTGGCATCATCCGAAGGATGGTGGGAGCGAGGCGTTTGGGGCTTTATCCCCACTACAGCGCGCCGCAATGGGGCTAAAGCCCCTGTTGGCACCTTATCCGCTATCCGTTAGCTAAAGCTGATGGCAATGAAGCGCTTTAAACCAGCATCGTCGCGCTTAACCTAACGGCAATGAAGCGCTGCCTCCGCATTGGCACTTACCGCCTTGTCCATCTTTCTACCGCCTAGGTAAACCGTACCTCGCAAGGATGTGATGCGTAGCAGGTGGGGAGGTGAAAACCTGGTGGACCTCTCTTCGAGGCAAGAGAGGCTCACCTGAAATCCGGCAAAGCTCTCTTCACGGCAAGAGAGGCTGTCCGGGAATCCGGCGAGCCTCTCTTCGAGGCAAGAGAGGCTCACCTGAAATCCGGCGAAGCTCTCTTCGAGGCAAGAGAGGCTGTCCGGAAATCCGGCGAAGCTCT
>CAXYUU010000060.1:0-11806 GCA_964292015.1 uncultured Acetobacteroides sp. | reverse complement strand
GGATTCATATTTAGATTGACTACGTCGAACTAAAGTTTCCGGGACAAGCCCGGAACCGAGCAAAGCGAGTTCGGCGTAGCCAATGACAGCGCTGATAGAGCTTCGTGCTTAACTTAATGACCTCGCCCTACGGGCACCTCCCGCTTATGGCGGGAGAAATAGCTAAGAATAAGCGTAGTGACTAAATGAAAAATAATACAGCTGTTAAAAAACAAGCGTTGAGAGTAAGTCAGTTCTGAATGATAATAACCAATCAATTCAAAATAGCCCCCTAATCAAATCTCAAACACGAAACCCGTGGGGTAAAAGCACCTTGCGAAGGCGCCTAAGGGCATTGCCCATACCATGGTACCGTTGCCCAAAGTAGAGGGCAAAAAAAAAAGAGCCTTTCGGCTCTTTTTTCTATTCTTGTAACATCGAGGAATCGGGTGACTCCTTTTGTTCCTGAAAGCTTGACGCAAAGTAGGGGTAGAACATGTTGAGCGCTTCCTCGTACTTCTTGTACAGGGCAGGCTGGTTGTACTTCTTAATCACATCCGCGGTTAGGTATAGCCCCTGGAAGGAAATTTGCTTCTCCATACCCAGGTTGTTGCTAAACTTCGGATCGAGCTTAAAGTAGTAGCTCAAGCTGCTTATGGTTCGTCCCAACATCTGCTCGGCAATTTGGTTGGCCTTAGCCACCTTGCCCAGCCTGTAGTAGTTGTCGATAATTGGAGGGATGCTATACGGCATATTCTCGGGTGCGTACAGCTTAAACGGAACCAGCTCCATTCCACGGTCCTGCACCTTGAGCGCCTTGTCCATTTTACCCTCGGCAATAAGCTCGGCGGCGAGCTTGCTAAACATGTCGCGGATGCGTAGTACCTGTACCACGGTGCGGCTCATGTTTTGGTCGATATAGATTTTTGGATCGTTGATGGTGCTCCACCTGTACTTTTTCATCAGGTTGTTGTACAGCACATCGGTATCCACACGGCCCGCGTCGAGCGAGTTGGGGTTACGTACCGTTTTAATTGGCACAAGGCGGTAGGCAAAACCATCAAACTGAAGGTAGTCCGAAAAGCCGAGGTCGCCATCACCACCAGGCGATACGATGTACAACGGCCTATCCCACTGGTAGTGCGCAAGGATGTCGAGCACCACAAAATCGCTCTTGCTTAAATCTCGTTTCTTTATATCGATGTAAAGGGTATCCACCATTTTGCTGGCATCCTTCGCTGCCACGATACCGCTGGCAATGGCGTTCTTCTTGTTTACCGCCACCTTGATATAGGCGGTTGGCGAGAAGCTCATCAAATCGTTACCGTAAGGAATCTTGGTACTAGGATCGCTATCGAGGATGAACTCCATAACCTCCTTGGCTTCGTGATATCCCTTAACCCTATTATCCACCAAAATCTGGTCGTTAATACCCTGCACGTACTTTTCGTGAGGGATGGTAATGGGTAGCGGCTTGGAGTTGTAGGCCTGCTTCTTCATCTGGTCGATATACCAGTCGGTGCCCAAAAGGCTCGTGTTCATTATGCGAATATCGGTACGCACACCCTTAACCTCCTGCTGGAACCAGAGTGGAAAGGTGTCGTTATCGCCATTGGTAATAATGATGCTGTTTGGAAGAGCCGTATTGAGGTAGTTGTAGGCAAAATCTTCGGCCATGTAGCGGTTCGAGCGATCGTGATCGTCCCAAGTTTGAGCGCCCATGAGCACCGGTGCGGCACAAAGCCCCAACGCGGTGGCAATCGCTGGTGCGGCCAACCCCTTCATTCGCTTGCTTAAAAAGTTTTGGATAGATAGCACCCCAAGGCCAATCCATATGGCAAAGGCGTAGAACGAACCGGCGTAGGCGTAGTCACGCTCGCGAGGCTGTAGTGGCGCCTGGTTTAGGTAGAGCACAATGGCCAAACCGGTAAAGAAGAAGAGTAGGCCAACCACAAAGGCATTTTTAGGATCGCGCCTAACCTGGTAGAAGAGGCCCAGAAGACCGAGTATAAACGGAAGGAAGAAGTACTTATTTGTTCCCTTATTATCCTTTAGGTATTCGACTGGCTCGGCGTTTCCGGTAATAAGCTTATCGATAAATGGTATTCCCGATATCCAGTTGCCGTATAGTCCGCCACCTCCTTGGCCCTGAATGTCGTTTTGGCGACCAACAAAGTTCCACATAAAGTAGCGCATGTACATGTAGCCAACCTGGTAGCTCAGAAAGAAGTTGATGTTCTCGCCAAAGGTGGGAACAATGGTTGCCTGCTCTTCGCCGTTGACTCCGGCGGTTTGCACCTGCTTGCCCTTAACATTTCCCCACTGCATATACTGCTCGACGTGCTCCTTTTGCATGCTGTACATACGAGGGAATACGGTTTCGAACTGAGGGTCGAATTCGTAGTTGTACGAAATCACAAACTTCTCGTACTTGCCCGTTTTAGCGTTCTTGTTGTACGAGTAGCGAGGGGTGGTATTGGTTATAGGAGCCGAAAAGTACTGTCCCTTTACAAGAGGACGGTCGCCGTACTGCTCGCGATTAAGGTAGTTAATCAGCGAGAAGACATTTTCGGGGTCGTTTTCGTTAATTGGCGTATCGGCAAAGGCGCGAACCACAATCATGGTGTAGCTCGAGTATCCTAAAACGATAACCGAAACACAGAGAAGGATGGTATTGCCAATAACCTTGCCCTTGGTAAAGGTGTAGTGAATGCCCCAGATAAGGCCTCCAACAAGCAGAAAAAGGTAGAAGAAGAATCCAGTATTAAAAGGTAGACCAAAGCTGTTCACAAATAGCAGCTCAAACCACGATCCGATGGCTCCAATACCCGGGATAATAACGTATAGAACACCGCCTAAAATAACGCCAGCAATAATAAGCGCCTTAAGGATGCCCATGTTGCTAACCTTGTACTGCTTGAAGTAGTACACAAAAACGATGGCAGGGATGGCAAGCAGGTTCAACAGGTGAACGCCAATCGACAATCCCATAAGGTATGATATCAGAATAATCCAACGGTTAGCATACGGCTTACCGAAGTCGTTTTCCCATTTCAGAATAGCCCAAAATACAACCGCGGTAAACAGCGACGACATGGCATAAACTTCGCCCTCGACAGCCGAAAACCAGAAGGTATCGGAAAATGCGTAGGCCAAAGCACCTACCATACCCGACCCGATAACACCAACCAGCTGGCCAGCGCTAAGCTCTTCGGATTGAGAAAAAATTCGACGTGCCAAATGGGTAATGGTCCAGAATAGGAACAAAATGGTGAATGCGCTACACAGAGCCGACATCACGTTTACCATTGGCGCCACCAGCTCCAAATTTCCGCCAGCAAGGAGCGTAAAGAACCTGGCTATAATCATAAATAGGGGCGCTCCAGGTGGGTGTCCTACTTGAAGCTTAAACGCGGTGGCAATAAACTCGCCGCAATCCCAATAGCTACCCGATGGCTCTATAGTGAGCAGGTACACAATTGCCGAAAGAGCAAATACCGACCAGCCAACGAGTAAGTTGTAGAATTTGAAATTCTTCATTTTGGTATATCTGATTTACATTTTTATTCTAAAATCAAGCGAAAATAATCTTTTTATCTTTAGGATTGAAAGTTAATAGCCTTTTAACAAGCTATTAACTATATTTATCCCGCAAAATCGACCAAAAATGGCCAAGAAGGAGAACGAAAACAATTGGAAGGATAGGCTAAACGTAGTTTACTCTACGAACCCCGACTTTCAGTACAACAGTTTGAATAGTAGCGACGAGGAGGAGACACTAGATCCCAAACGTCAGAACCTTCGTGTGATGCTCGATAAGAAGCAGCGCGGAGGAAAAATGGTTACGCTAGTTACCGGATTTGTAGGTTCCGAAGCCGATCTTAAGGAGCTCGGCAAGATGCTAAAGTCGAAATGTGGCGTTGGCGGTTCGACCAAAGATGGCGAAATCCTCGTGCAGGGCGATTTCCGCGATAAGGTAATGGAGTTGCTCCTGAACGCCGGGTACAAGGTTAAAAAGGCCGGAGGTTAAAAGTATAGTTAATGAAAAAGTGCATTCTAGGTCTTCTTTCTCTCTTTATTTCAGCAAGTAGCTATTGCCAATACTTCGCAGCAGGCGAAGATCCCGGCCGCACAAAGTTCGACTATGTTGAGACACCACATTTTAAGGTTGTATTTCCACAACCTTCGAGTAGTTACGCCCTACGCTTAGCGGCGATGCTCGAGCAGTCGTACCGCAATACGCAATTTGATAAAAATTTCAGGACAAAGAAGATACAAGTTCTTATACATACCAAGAATTCAATTTCAAACGGCTTTGTATCCTGGGCTCCCAAGCGCATGGAGCTAATGGCAATCCCTCCCACCGATTTCGAGTCGATGTCGTGGTCGCGCGAGCTCGCCATTCACGAATTTCGCCACGTTTCACAAATATCCTCGCTTTACAAGGGCCTCACCGGGCTTTCATACTACGCCTTGGGCGAGCAGGGAATTGGGCTAATGACCTCGCTGGTTCCGCTTTGGTTCTACGAGGGCGATGCGGTGGCATCCGAAACGGCGTACACCCAATCGGGACGAGGCCGTAGCGCCGATTTCAACCTCGAATATAGAACTCGGCTAGCCGAAGGCGAGACCCTAAAATTTGACCAGTACCTTAACGGATCGTACCAGACACCAATACCCGACCACTATAGGCTGGGGTACAACCTCGTATCGTATGCCAAAGCAGCCTATGGCAACGATATCTGGAATAAGGTTGTGAACTATACCACCTGCAACCCATTCCTACTGGCCTCGTTTTCGTTTGGAATCAAGAAATATACGGGTAACACCCGCGAAGAGCTCTTTAAAAAGAGCAACTCTTACTACGATTCGATATGGAGTAGAAGCTTAAACAGCAAGTTGCAAAATATTAAAGGCAAAGACCATACATCAGAATATAAAAACTACACGTTTCCAATTACAGCAGGAAACGTTACGTACGCCTTCAAAAACACGTTATCGCTAAATCCACAGCTTGTACGTATTGATGCCGAGGGGAACGAGCACGAACTAAAATCGGTTGGCTACATCAATTCGGCGCCAAGCACCGATGGCAAAAATATTTACTGGACCGAGTACATGTACGCTGGGCGTTGGGCTCAGGTTAAGTATTCGGTAATTCGGAAATACTCTATTTCCGACAGGTCGTTTACCATACTGTCCGACCTCAAGTACTACTCCTATCCCACCGTTAAGGGCGACTCGCTGGCTACGCTGCAGAATCTTCCAACGAATACCATGTCAATTGGATTGTACACCACCGATTTCAGACCGGTAAAAGAGTATCCACTTCCATTCGAACAGGCAAAAGACCTACAGTGGGTAGGTAACAGCCTTGCATACGTTACGCTCGACAGCTTCGACAACATGATGGTGGTTAAGCAAAACCTCGAAACTAACGCTATAGATACGCTACTGAACTTTGGCCGTAAAAATTTAAGCCGGGTAAAAGTCTCTGACAAGTCTATTACGTTTATCTCCGATTTCTCGGGAAAGTCGTGCTTATACCGCTACAACATGGTAGCTAATACGTTTAATGAGATCTACAAACCGCTATATGGATTAAACAGTTATGAGATTATCG
Source organism: uncultured Acetobacteroides sp. (assembly GCA_964292015.1). GTDB lineage: Bacteria > Bacteroidota > Bacteroidia > Bacteroidales > ZOR0009 > Acetobacteroides. The sequence goes on along the minus strand of CAXYUU010000060.1, from coordinate 6,204 downwards.
ACTCAACCAAAATCATTGCTTCCGACTACCAATTAAACGGACATACGCTCGTAAAACGGAGTCTAAACGCGAAACCAGTAGGTAAAGAGAGAATGGCAACCAGCTACCCAGTAGCCGATATACTTTCGAAAAATGTTGGCGTTAATCTACAAGATAGCATCACAACAGCACCGTCGTTTAAAGTTCAGAAGTACAATAAGCTCACCCATCTTCTAAACTTTCACAGCTGGGCGCCCTTCTACTTCGACCCTGCCGATGTTCAGGAGCTCTACCTAAACGTTTACCCCGGATTCACGCTGGTATCGCAAAACCTGCTCAGCACCTCGTTTACAACATTGGGATACGGCTTCACGCCAAATGGTCACATTTTGGATATCAGCCACACCTTCAAGGGATGGTTCCCCGTGTTCAACCTTCGCTTCGACAGGTACACCACCCAACCACTCCTCTATTCGGTAAGCAACAAACCCTACACAATCGACAGCACAATTAAACGGTTTAAAGTTGCCATTTCGTCATATCTTCCCTTGCAATTTTCGTACGGAGCGTGGAGTGCACTTATTCAACCTTTCGTGGAGTATAGTCACTTTAACGACATACTATACAATAGTTCATCGGCAAAATACGAAACAGGATTAGACCAAGTCACTGCGTCGGTTTACGCCGCTTGGCAAATGAAGCTGGCACATCAAAACATCTTCCCTCGTTGGGGTATCAACTTATACTTTAAAACAACAGCAGCACCTTTCGAGCACGATAATCTTGGCCGTTTATACGCCTACCGTTTAGGAATAAGCACACCCGGATTATTTAAAAATCACGGCTTTGTTTCTAGACTATGCTACCAAAACCAGGAACTCGATCGTTACTACTACTCAAATGCATTTATACTTCCACGTGGATACGTCAACTCCTACCGGTCTAACTACTACAAAGCCATATTCAACGACTACAGCTTTCCTGTAGCCTATCCCGATTTCAACATATCGTGGCTAGCATACCTTAAACGTATTAGGCTAAACCTATTTGTTGATTATGCCGAGAATACGAAAATGTACTACGTAAAAGGAACAACCAAAACGATATTTAAAAACGAATACTACTCATCAACAGGTGTGGATATTCTTTTCGATCTAAATCTCCTCCGTAGCACATTCCCAATTACCAGTGGGGCACGTATTTCATACAACAACAACAACACGCTATCGTGGAATTACTTCTTTGCCATTAAATTTGACTAGCTATGCAGGTGAGAAAAAAACAAATACGAGCGCTGATCAAAGAGCTTAAAAACACCCAAGATAAATCGACCTGGGGAGAGCTGGCGGAAACTATTTTCTACCAACTCGAACAGCAAGATGAATTCAAATCAGCAACATCTATACTAGCATACTGGTCGCTGCCCGATGAGGTTATCACCCACATGGCTGTAGAACGATGGGCTAAATCGAAAAGGGTATACCTACCTGTGGTAAAAGGGGATGATTTGGAGCTCGTAAGATTCGACGGAGTAGAATCGATGAAACCAGAATCTACATACGGTATACTAGAACCAACATCTAACGAAAAGGTAGAAATTGGCAGCATCGATTTGGTGGTGGTACCAGGTGTGGCTTTCGATTGGAAATGTAATCGAATGGGAAGGGGAAAAGGCTACTACGACCGACTCCTTTCAGAATCGGTCGCAGTTAAAGTAGGCGTAGCCTTTAATTTTCAAACTATCGATGAGGTTCCTGTAGAATCTCATGACATTAAGCTCGACATGGTCATTTCTGAAACCAACATCATCAAACGCTAAAAACCTACTACCCTATTCTTACGAGCGTTATACCTTTCCTCTTCAGATTTACATCCCTTGGTAATTGGCTTTTCCCAGTCTCCAGAAGTAGGATTTGGCAAAACAATGTAGCGGTATCCAAACTGATTCTTCAGCTCGTTTACCCTGTCGAATTCAGATCCATCGCGCTTATCAAACACGGTATTAAAGTCCGACAGGTTATCGCCAATTAGCATTACAATATCGTACGTTTCCGAAACCAGCTTACGACGTGCATCTTTCGACGATTCGGCAGTTTTAAAGAACATATTCTCCTTCGAGGCAAATTCAAAACCAGCATTGTTCAGGTTTTTAAGCGTATTACCAACTTCTGAAGTATCCCTATTGCTGATATAAATTACCGTAACTCCAACCGATTTGGCAAACTGGGTAAAGTCTACGGCTCCAGGAAGCGCCTTTGCCTTAACTTGGTTCGACCATTCGTTCCAAATTTCGGGTTTGAACGCCTTACCTGTATGAATTAGACGACCTTCGAAAGGACTATTATCGAGCATTGTTTCGTCTATGTCAACCACTACGGCTTGAGGTTTGACCTTTTTATCTTTTATAAAAGAAGCAAGATTAACTTTAGCCATATTAAACCCCTGCAGATATAGCGCCTGCATTTCGGGCGAAGACTGATACCATAGAGTTGCCTGAATAAGGTAGTCGGAAACATGTGCTTCTTCATTCTTACCGATAGGCTTACTAGCAACAAGCAAAAGTGTTGCCATAACCACGACTATTCCTAAAATACGTTTCATTCGAATTAGTTTAAGTTTAGACAAGAGACTCCTGTGTAAAGAAGGGCTCATCCAATAAATTAATGAGTAAAAATATTCAATTTATTCGGAACCACCTGTAACTTTACGCTGATGTAATCGTCCTAAAACAAACTGAAAAAACTAATGACGCCAAACGATTATAATAAATGCGTTGATCAGTATGCTGATAGCATCTACCGGTTTGCGGTTAAGATGCTAAAGGATGGTGATTTGTGCCAAGATATAGTACAGGATTCTTTTGAAAAATTGTGGATTCGAGTCGAAGAAATTGCCGTAGAAAAGGCAAAATCGTACCTCTTTACCACAGTATACCATGCAACTATAGACCATATTCGCAAAAAAAAACGAATTGGCGAAGATATAGGACTCGAACGCGTCACCGATTCGGTTTCGGCAGTTAGCCCTGACTTAAAAGAAATTCTACAGAAAGGCCTCTCGCTATTGCCAGAGGATCAAAAATCGGTAATACTCTTACGCGATTATGAAGGGTACAGCTACGACGAGATTGGTAACATTACTGGATTAAACGAATCGCAAGTTAAGGTTTACATCTACCGTGCTCGCCTATTTTTAAAGAATTACATTGGTAAAATTGAAAACGTAATATAGCCATGATAACAAGGAAGAACTACGAAGAATATTTCTTAGACTACTTTGACGGTAACCTCTCCGACGAGTTGGTGGAAGGGCTTTTACGCTTCCTTGCCGCAAATAGCGATTTAGAGGAGGAGTTTTACCTCTTAATGGAACAAACTGCAGATTGCAACATAACCAGCGTCGACTTTTCGAATATTACAGTTAAGCGCGACCCTAAGATGGGATACGAGCTATCTTCATTCGACTACCTATGTGTTGCCGAAATTGAACATGACATAACCCCTAACGAAAAGGCGATTTTATCTAGCTCTATTGTAGCTAATAGCAAACTTAAATCTGATTTCGAGAACTTCAAAAAAACTAAATTAGAGGAAGAAGAGATAAAATGCCCATTTAAAAATGAGCTCAAAAAGAATGTTTTCACATCGCAACTAAAACGAAATTTAATTACCTATTCGAGTATTGCAGCAGCAGTACTTATCGTCTTTTACTTTACAATTAATGAGGAAACGGTGAAAGAGATAAGCGATTCCAACAACAAAGAAATGGTGGTAAAACCACAAAACACCAACGATGCAATCAAACAACTAGTAGCAAAACCATTGGTAGCCGATCAAATTGAACATCCATATTCGAGTAAAGTAAAGTCATTAAAATCACAAGTTAATAGCGATTTACCAACTAATGACAAGATACTCGATCAATCAAAAAAAATGGAGAATGTCGATCGTCAGCTTAACCAAATAGCCTATATCGCATCAAACAACACAGTAAAAGTCGAAGGGATAGCCAATAGCTTAAGTAATAAAATAACTGAATCTAACCAACTTGCATTCAAACAAGTTGCTAATGCAAACAATATCGGTAAAAATGACACTGAAATTGCGAGTGCGGTAAGCTCCTTTTTAGAAAACGCAAAAATGGAAACCGAAACATTTTCTCAAAATATAAAGGAGATTAGGGGAAGACGCAAGGGTGTATTTATTGCTCGTGCAATTAACGGGTTAAACTCTATTTTAGGAACCAATATAGAGTATTCCAGCAAGTACGATGCAGAAGGAAATCTTGTTGCCATGAACCTTGAAGCTGGCCTTATAAAGTATTCGAAAAAAAATGATGAGCTAAAGTAACTTTTGCAGATAGGTGTTCGTCATACAGCAAAACAAAAACACACAAAGCCATGAATAAAAGATTACTAACCATACTACCAGCATTTTTAATTTTTGCAGTAGTAGCAAATGCACAAGAAAAGAAGGATACCGTAAACGTAAATCAAAAAGTTTCGGTTGACACCGTTATTGTAACTAATACCGATAAAGTTAAAACAGATATTATATCGGTAAACGAAGGTGTTGACACCGTAGTTGTTAAGATTGGCAAACGAGGTGTCTACGTTCACGAAGGCAAGTATGGAGATGTATCAGTATGGACATCTAAGGAAAAAAGAGAAAAAAGATTTCACTCACACCTCGATGGTTTTGGTTTAGGTATCAACACCTACCTAAATAGCAATGGAGGGACAAAACTAACAAAAGGTCCAAATGGAGAGCGTTACGATCTAATGGATTTAAACCATTCAAAATCTATCAACGTTGTATTAAACATTACCAGCTTTAGCCAACCAATCTATAATAAGTACATTGGTTTAACTGTAGGTGTTGGGACAGAATGGCATAACTACCGATTTAGCAACGACATTACCATTGAAAAAGATAAGGCAACCAATATGATAAAGGTTGTTGATCTTGACCCAAACAGCAATGTTGTTAAAACAAAACTTACGGATTGGTGGTTAAATATTCCTGTAGCAGTTGAGTTTAATGGGGGCAGAAACAAATCGCTATACGCATCGGTAGGTGCAGTAGGTTCACTACTCCTTAACTCGCACACCAAGGTTGTTACCGACGATGGAGGAAAGAAAAAGGACAAGAACTGGAATGCATTTTACCTGAACCCATTCCGAGTAAGCTTAATGGCAAAAGTTGGTTACGGCGACTTCGGAGTGTACGCCACCTATTCCATGACTCAAATGTTCCAAGATGGTAAGGGTCCAGAATTATACCCTTTTGCAGCAGGTGTAACATTGAACTTCTAATAAAATACTTTCGAGACAAAAGAGCCACCCCAATAGGGTGGCTCTTTTTTTTATCCCAACTGAAAGGGATAGGGTTCTTAATTAGAAATTTCGGATTACATGTTCTTTTCTAACCAAAAATTAAGTTGTACATTTCGACTGAATTAGCTAAAAATTTAGACCTTAAAAATGAACGAACTACTCGATTGGGAGAAAATGCGCTTTGCCAGAATTATGGAGCTCGAAGGTCTTGGTCTAGAAGAGATAACAAAGCTAAAGAATTCGAGAATAGCCATTGTAGGACTTACAGGCGTTGGTGTTAGTACGCTTCTATCGTTAATAACTTCGGGCGTTAGCAGTATAAAAGTAGTAGACCATCTCATAATAGACGAGTACAGTCTGCCTCAAGGAAGCTTATTTACCAAAGGTGATATAGGTAAGCTTAAAACAATTGCCTTAAAGGAGAAGCTCACCAATATGAGGCAGGTAGAGCGTGTTAACATTAAGAACGTGGAGCTGCGCAGCACCAATATCGATGAAGTACTAGATGATGCCGAAATTATTATATACGCCAGCTATAGTAGGGAAATTCTTCAGCTTATTGGAAACTACTGTCATCAGAAAAGCAAGCTGCTTGTTTGGACAATAGGCTACAATTTCCAGTCGTACCTCCTTTGTGCATCCCATACCGAGGTTTTACCACTCATCGACAAGGCAATTGCCGAAGTTGACGATATTTTTAAATCAGACTACTACTATCCGAGCTTTGTTAGTGCAATTTCGGGAGGAGCTGCTGCTGCAGTTTCTATCAATGCCCTTCTAGGAAAAACCACCTCATTTTTACGAAAATGCGATGTAAATACATTCAAAACAGAACAACTCTAACTTTTTAATAAAAACCTTACGATGAGATTATTACTTATAAGTAACTC
>CAXYUU010000059.1:0-11924 GCA_964292015.1 uncultured Acetobacteroides sp. | reverse complement strand
TGCAAAAAGAATCAGCATCCTAGAGTTTGGCCTATATATAAAAGAACGAGCGGCATCATTATGATGCCGCTCGTTCTTTTTTGCTGGGTGGTGTCTGTTCTACCGTTGGAACAGCTCGATATCGTTTTGCACCTGTTGGGCAAGGGTGTCGTAGGTGTGCCCTTCGGGATATACCGGAGGTAGAAAGTCGACCTCTATCTTGGTAAGCGGTTTTGGGAATCGGCTTCCGCGGGGAAGCGCCTCGAATGCGCCCTTAATGGATACGGGGACAATCGGAATGTTTAGCTCGCAGCTTAAAATGGCAAAGGTCTTCTTAAAGTCGCCCAGCTCGCCATTTTTGGTACGCGTTCCCTCGGGGAAAATCATGATGTTGTTGTTGGTCTTCAGCGCTTCGCCCATCTTCTGTATCGACTCCTTAAGGTCTTGATCGATATCCACCACGATGATGTTATTCTTGTTGGCCAGGAATTTCAGCACCTTGTTATTAACGTGCTTGGCCTTGGCGTAGAAGAAGGTCTTGCGGATTTGGCTATGCTTTAGGAAGGCGGCAACAAAAATGCCGTCGAAGTAGCTTTGGTGGTTTGGTGCAATAATGCAGGCCCCTTCGGGGATGTTGTTTTGCCCCGAGCTCCTCAGTCGGAAGTAAACCGAGAAGAGGTACTTAAAGGTTTTAACGATAAGGCTACCGGTAAACCAGGTGCTGGGCATGGTAAACTTGGTTTTCTCGCGGAGGATTTCGGACCAGTTGATATGCGATATCTTCATGGTCTTTTTCTTCTCGCGGATATACTCGCTGAGCTTGAGTACGGTGCCTAGCTGCATCATTTCGGCAATGTCGAGTGTAACGCCAAAGGTGGTCGATAGGAACATCTGCAGGCTAACCTTGTCGAGCGAGTCGAGGCCAAGATCCATCTCCAGGTGGTCGCCCGGGCGTACCTTAACGTGCTTTTCGGCATTCAGGTAGTCCTTAATCCAGAGGTACTCCTTAAACTTTACTTCCATAACATCCTCTTGGGTCTCCTTGCGCTCAACTTCTAGCTCGGGCAGCTTAAACCGTTGGATTTTTTCGAGACGGGTGCGTGGCAGCTCGCCATCGTATAGGGTAAACGACATGATTTTTTTGTACGATGCCGACTCCTTGTTGTACTTGTCGATAATCTCCCAGCGAATGGTCTCCTCGATGTTGGTAACCCCCATGGCGGCACACTTTGCCTTGTCGGCAACGATAATTGCGCTTAGCTGATCGCCCTTTTGGAATACGCCAATCTCCTTAATAATTGGAGACATCCCCTCGATTTCAGAATCGATGATCGATGGGTTGATGTTCTTGCCATTCGAGAGGACAATAATCTCCTTCCTCCGTCCGGTGATGTGCATGTAGTTGTCCTTGTCGAGGTAGCCTAGGTCGCCGGTGTATAGCCAGCCATCTTTTAGCACCTCGGCCGTTTCTTCGGGGCGGTTGTAGTAGCCCTGCATTACGTTGATACCGCGAACCACGATTTCTCCATCGCGGAAGTCGATCTCGCAACCGTCGAGTGGGGCACCTGCCGAGCCGACAATAATACGATCGGGGCGGGTAAAGGTGATCATCGGAGCGGCTTCGGTCATGCCAAATCCTTCGAGGATCTTAAAGCCTAGCACCTGAAAGTCGCGACCTACAGCCGGATCGAGTGCTGCGCCACCGCAAATCATGTAGCGCATCGACCCTCCAAATTTCTTGTGAACCGCGGTGAATACAAAGCGCGAAAATGCGTAGGAGTTAACCTTAGCGGCCAGCCTGTACAGGTTTCGGGCAACAAAGCTTTGGTTTACCTTGTCCATGATCCCCCTGCGAATGGCCGCGTATAGGCGGGGGACACCAATAATGGTGGACACCTTGTTGTCCTGCATGGTTCGAATGATATCCTCCGATGCCATTGATGGCGAAATGGCCATTCGACCACCTTGGTAGCACGTGGCCACCATCGAGCCCAACAGCGGGAAGATATGGTGAAGGGGAAGGAGTACCAGCGTGGTATCGGTAGGTACTAATATTTTAATTTCGGTAGTTACGGCCGAAATGTTGGCCATCAGATTTTCGTACGAGAGCATAACGCCCTTTGGCGAGCCTGTTGTACCCGATGTGTAGATGATGAGCGCGGTCTTATTCATTAACGGACGAATGTCTAGCTCCACCTTTTCGGTAGCGAGAGGGAGATTCTCTATTTCGTCGACAATGATAATTCGGGGTTGGTAGTCAACCTCCTTAAGGGCGATATGTAGCGCCTCTAGCTTTTGTGAGGAGCAGAATATGATTTCTGGCTTGCAGTCTGCCAGAATGTAGGCAACTTCGCTCGGGATTGCCATAAAGTCGATAGGAACAGCCGTATACTCGTTGTGCCAAGCAGAGTAGAAGGCGTAGATCCATCCCGCACGATTCTCGGAATAGATGGCTACCTTGCCATTACGGTTCGCTTCGTACATTAAGGCCGCAGCGTTAACCCGCTTGTGTACCTCGTTATAGGAGATATGCCTACCTTTTTCAATAATAGCCGTGTTATCCCCAGTTTTTAAAAACATAGTTCCGTTTTTTTATGAGCAGTGGGCTTTTCGCACCTTTTGTTGATAAGCCGGAAAGTCGCTCTTTACAAGCGTGTTTTTCCTCATCTACCGTAACCTTACGCTTACAGCCAAATTCGATGCGCAGCGCGAAAATTTCCTTTTTGCTATTTTGTAGCAACAACCTGCAAAAGTATAAGTTTTTGATTTAGCGACAACAGCTAGCTCGAACGAAGTGAACACTTTTAATCGTAAGCGTGTACCTGTTGTGTACCGTTCATCTGGTGGGTGTTCGGGTCTGAAATGCCGTAAGATAGTGGTCTGACACATCCCTTTGGCTAGCGCGGTGTCGCTGGTGAAAAATAAAAGAGGAGGAGCTTTATCGGCTCCATCCTCCTTTATTCATTTCTTTTCTTCTCGAGATGATTTTTTACGCAATCGAGAATCTGCTCGTGGTCGAAAGCCAACGGCGGTAGCGCATCGAAGTTAAACCAGTCTGCAGAGCTGGCATCGTCGCCTGCTTTAAGTAGCGAGTCTTCGTTGGCAAAGCCTACAAAGACGGTGCTAATTGTCCTATCGCGCGGGTCACGATTTATGGCGTCGAACGTGTGCAGCTGGTGCACCTGGTCTACCACCACGCCTGTTTCTTCGTATAGCTCTCGTTTGGCAGCATCGGCCAGCGTTTCGTCCATGTCTACAAACCCACCAGGAATAGCCCAGCAGCCTTCGAATGGCGGGTGTTTGCGCTCGATAAGGAGTACTTCGTCGCCATCTTCGAGCGTTCGAATGATAACCGCATCAACGGTTACCTGCATTCGGGGATAGGTGTAGCTGTACGGCATCGCTATTCGGTAATTCTTTTTATTATTCGAAGCTTATGGGTGTACTTGCCTAGGCGGTTGTTGAATATGCCCTGCTGGTCGAACGTATCCTTACGAACTTTGCCGCTGGAGTGTATAATGTTGCCTTCCCCATCGAGGATGCCCACGTGGACAATTTGTCCCTCGTCGTTATCGAAAAAGGCCAAGTCGCCTGCTTGTACTTCCGAAACAAAGTTCACGGTCATTCCTTTGTCGACCTGTTGGCTGGCATCGCGAGGAATTGTAACGCCAACAATTTTGAAAAGGAGCTGCGTCAAACCCGAGCAGTCGATTCCGAATACCGTTCGTCCACCCCATAGGTAGGGGGTATTCAAAAGGGCATTGGCCATATCAAAAACCTCGTTGCTCTTTTTGTGGTTGGCCACATCTATGGAGCTGGTGATTCGGTACTTCTTGTCGGCAATTTCGAACTCGTTAGTTTCGGCGCAGTAGTAGTTTAAGCTGGCTCCAATTGGGATGAGGATATGGTCGCCACGGCTGACATCAAAGGCATGGCAAATTTCGGGAGATACCTCGTACCCCGAATGGTTGATGTATTCTTGGTAGTACGTTTCGGAAATGGAGGTAATCATTTTTGAGTCAACCCAACCACGATACCCGTCAAAGGCATTTTCGACATAAAACCAGCTCTCTTTCTCTTCGAGTATGGTTAAACATTCGCCAAGTAGCAGCTGAGAAACCATTTCGCTTCTTTCCGAAGGTTCTAGCCGCATAGGAATTACTGATATTGAAGAAACTGCATGTCTCATAGTATCGAGTGTTTTGGTTATTAACTGAATATAAATTTAGTAAAAACTATTAAAAGAAGGCTCGTTAGAATCAATTTTATTTTACAAACTTTAACGGCTTAATAATGTTGTGGAAATCTACTAGATGATGAAGTTTTCAGCCATAAATATGAATAGGACAAAGCAGCCGATTATCATGCTCCTTTTTGTCTTAGCCGCTTTTTCTATTGTTTGGGTTTTACCCAAGACGCCAAAGTTTAAGCAGGAGTATCGTATTGGTGCTCCGTGGCTTCACGAGGATCTATATGCAGAGTTCGATTTTCCGATATATAAAACGGAGGTGGAAATTGCTTCCGAGAAAAGTCAGCTTAGGGCGAAGGCGATGCCGCTTTTCCGGTTGTCGGTACGTTCGGGGATCGTATCGCTAAACAGCTTGATGGATCAGAAACAGCCCGATGGCTGGGCGATGACGTCGGCGGAATACCGTAAGCTGGTTGCCAATATCGAGCTGCTTTTGCGGGATGTATACGCCAGAGGGGTTATTTCGGAACCCGATTTGGCATTTGTGAATACCCAAAAAAGGGATAATATTATTGTTACCAAAGATAATGATGCCCGATTGACTCCGGTGTCTGAAGTTTTTACGCTAAGCTCCGCTTTTGACTATATCTTGTCGCAAATCACCGCAAAGCACTTCGATTCGAACCTAAAGCGGGCAAAGGCATTTGCCCGGGCAATCGATTTGGATACCTACATTAAGCCGAACCTCGATTTTGATAAGGCGGCTTCCACACAGTACGTCAACGATTTGGTAAATGGTGTATCCACCTCAAATGGGATGGTAAGTGTTGGGCAAAAGATTATCTCCAAGGGCGAGGTGGTGAACGATGCCACCTTTAAGGTGCTCGAATCGCTTAAAAAGGAGAACACCAGCAGGTTTTCCTACTCCAAAAATGTTTACTACCTGGTGGCCGGGCAGCTGCTCCTTATTGGTGGCGTGCTGGCGCTGTTGTACCTATTCCTAATTGGCTATCGGCGCGAGGTGCTTTTGGGTTACCGCACCACCATTTTTATTCTTCTTTCGATAATTGGGATGGTGGCCCTGGTGGCCTGGGTGGTTAAGCTGGGTAACGTCAGCATTCTGATTGTGCCCATGGTGATAGCGGCGATGTTTATTCGTACGTTTTACGACTCCCGTGTGGCCTTCTTTACCTACAATATCATCGTGCTGATTAGCGCATTTGTTGCGCCAAACAGCTTCGAGTTTGTGCTGATGAACTACTTTCCTGGGGTGGTTGCCATCTTTTCGATGAAGCATATCTACCGTTCGGGTGGGCGTATCTTTGTGGCGGTGCTGGTGGTGTTTTTGACCTACCTGATAGCCTACTTTGCGCTGGTTTTAATAAAGGATGCCACCTTCGACAGGCAGTCGGCGTGGAATGTGGTTTGGCTGGCCATTAATGCGCTGCTGGTGCTTATTGCCTACCAGTTTGCCTATCCTGTCGAGCGGCTGTTCGGCTTTCTGTCCGATGCCACGCTTCGCGAAATTACCGATACCAACCAGCCCCTGCTCCGCGAGCTGTCGGAGGTGGCACCGGGTACCTTTCAGCACTCGCTGCAGGTGGCCAACCTGGCCGAAGCTGCCGCCCGCGAGGTGGATGCCAACCCGCTACTGATACGGGCCGGCGCGCTATATCACGATATCGGCAAGATGGGCAATCCGGGGTACTTTACCGAAAACCAGTCGTCGAACTTTAGTCCGCACCGTAACCTGGCACCCGACGAGAGCGCAACCATCATCATTCGCCACATTACCGATGGGGTGCAGATTGCCCGCAAGCATGGGCTGCACCACCGCATCGTCCAGTTTATACGTACGCACCACGGCACCACCAAGGTGAATTTCTTTTACCGCATCTACCTCGAAAGCTCGAAGACGCAAAATATCGATGACCGTTTTGCCTACACTGGTCCTAAGCCCGAAACCAAGGAGGAGGCCATTCTGATGCTTGCCGATGGGGTGGAGGCTGCCTCCCGAAGCTTAAAGGTGTACTCGCCCGATACCATTGGCAAGCTGGTTGACGATATTGTGAAGATGAAGCTCGACGATGGCCAGTTTGATAGGGCCGACATCTCCTTGGTGCAAATCTCCCAGGTTAAGGAGATCTTCAAGCGCAAGCTGCTGAACATCTACCACTCGAGGGTGGAGTATCCGAAGTAGGTTATAGGCTTTCATATTGCAGGAAGTTAAGCTGAAATAGATGGGAGCTATTCGGAAGTTAGATGAAGGATATTGAAGTTAAAGAAGTCAGAGAAGTTAAAGAATAAGAAGACAACCAAGCCCTGAAAGGGGGCAATATATCAGCTTAGGGTGCAGCCCTATAAGTATTGAATTGGATTGCCAAAAATCCAGATCCCCGTTATGTATGCATATTTGATAGCCGGCGGTGGCGCGCAGGCAAAAATGCATACATATTTGGCTGCCGGCGGTCGCGCGCAAGCAAATATGCATACATAACGGGCTGCCAGCGGTGGCGCGCAACCAAATATGCATACATAATGGGCTGCCAGCGGTGGCGCGCTACCAAAAATGTATGCATATTGGTGTTTTTTCTACGTATGGTAACCTCTTAAATACGTATTCTCGGCAGGTGGCCTTTATCGTTGGTGCGCCGACAGCCTTTGGGGGCTAGCGCTACGCGATTATGCAGGGGCGATCGAGCACTTTCTCCTACCTCCAATTTTCACCGTACTACTTTCTTTGGGCTTCGACAATTGCGCTGTAGAGCTTTTGTAGCACCAAATCCTTTTCGTCGCTGCTGAAGCACTTGCCCAGGTAAAGGACAAACTGCGACGATTTCGACTTAAAGCGGTTGTCCATGGAGTACTTTACCAGGGGCTGCGATCCGATTGTGGTTAGGGTGATGGAGCTAAGGTTGTAGTCGACCCGGTAAAGCATAAAGCCCGACTTGTCGATTTCCTTTAGGGGAACCTCCCACATGTAGCTGTAGTTTGTACGCGATTTCCCTAGATATACCACCAGCGAGGTGGTGGTGGTATCGAACTCGGCCTTGTAGGCCATGGTGTTTAGGCTGGTGTCGATGCTGCAGCGGTTTATCAGGCTGATGGCTGGCTGAAGTATGGTGGCAGGCGATGGCTTGGGCTGGTTGATGCTCATCGTGGAGCGGCATCCTCCGATGAAAAATAGGGTGGCCGCTAGCACAATCGCGTATAGCATTTTCATCATTCGATATTTTAGCAGGTTTAACGTCATCAAAAGTAGCAACAAAATGCAGAAATGGAAATCGGCAGGGAGGTAACTGCGGATAATTATGGTGGGCTGGTGGCCGATTTGCTGAAACCGTGGACGGTTGCGTGGCGGTTGCGGCTGCGGGCAAAAAAAAAGCGCCCCCAAGGGAGCGCTTTTATAGTAGTATAGCGTAAGCTTATTCGCCTAGAGTTGCAACCATTACTGCTTTAATGGTGTGAACACGGTTTTCTGCTTCGTCGAACACAATTGAGTAAGCCGATTCGAATACCTCTTCGGTTACTTCCATTTCGGACATGCCGAACTTCTGGAACATATCTTCACCTACAACTGTTTCGCGGTTGTGGAATGCTGGAAGACAGTGCATGAACTTTGTGTCGGGGTTACCAGTTGCACGGATAACATCCATGTTTATTTGGTAAGGTTTAAGCAGCTTAACGCGCTCTTCCCATACGCTGGCTGGTTCGCCCATCGATACCCAAACATCGGTATAAACGAAGTCGCAACCTTTTGCTCCCTCTTTTACATCTTCGGTAAGGGTGATTTTTGCGCCAGTTTCCTTAGCGATTTCGCGGCACTGAGCTACTAGCTCCTCTTCGGGCCAGCATTGCTTTGGAGCAACTGCGCGGAAATCCATACCCATCTTTGCTGCACCTACCATAAGCGAGTTGCCCATGTTGTTGCGAGCATCGCCAAAGTAGGCAAAGGTAACCTCGTTAAGCGGCTTTTTGCTGTGCTCACGAATGGTTAGGAAGTCGGCTAGAATTTGGGTTGGGTGGAATTCGGTGGTAAGACCATTCCATACTGGAACACCTGAGTACTGAGCTAGGGTTTCCACAATTTCTTGCGAGTAGCCACGGTATTCGATACCATCGTACATGCGGCCCAAAACGCGAGCGGTGTCTTTCATCGACTCCTTCTTTCCCATTTGCGATCCTGCAGGTCCTAGGTAGGTAACATTTGCACCTTGATCCATTGCTCCAACTTCGAATGCGCAACGGGTACGGGTAGAATCCTTCTCGAATAGGAGAACGATATTCTTACCTTTCATTCGTGGTTGTTCGGTTCCAGCATACTTTGCCTTCTTTAGGTCGGCAGCTAAATCTAGTAGAAAGCTGATTTCTTTTGGTGTGAAATCCAGAAGCTTAAGGAAGCTCCTATTACGCAAGTTAAAAGCCATATCTTAAAATTTTACGGTAAGTCGGTTTGCCTATGCAAGTAAGTAAAATATGTACCAACAACCAAGCTTCAAGCATAAAGACTTGGTCTTGTGTTGTGATACGTGTTTCGAACTACAAAAGTCTACGCCTCGTACTCCATGGTGATTTTCGAGCCGTACTTCTTATCCTCGAGCTTGGTAGCTTCGGTGATGATGCTCTTTATGCCGCCTAGTTCAATAAACTTAAGGGCTGCACGAATTTTTGGAGCCATGCTACCTTCGCCAAACATGCCCATTTCGAGGTACTTTGTGGTATCGGCATAGTTTAGGAATTCGGCAATTTCCTGGTTAGGCTGGTTGTAGTTGAGGTAGATGTAGGGAACATCGGTAAGGATGTAGAACTCGTCGGCCTTGATGTTCGATCCAAGAAGTGCCGAAGCCGAATCCTTATCAATTACCGCCTCAGCAGCGCGAAGGGTTCCTGTTTCGTCGTAGTAAACAGGGATTCCACCACCACCAGATGCAATTACGATAAAGCCTTGGTTGGCCATGCTCTCGATCACCTTTTCGTTGAGGATACCTTTTGGTGCTGGCGATGCTACCACACGGCGCCATCCGCTACCGGTTTCTTTAACCTCCTCCTTAAATACCCAACCTTTTTTCTCGGTTAGCTTATCGGCATCCTCTTTCGAGTAAATGCGGCCAACGCGCTTGGTTAGATTGGTGAAGGCAGGGTCGTTGATGTCAACTAGCACCGAGGTTACCAGGGTTACCACCTCGCGGTTGATACCATGCTTGTGCATAACGTTGCGGAGCGCACGCTCGATGATGTAGCCAATAGAACCTTGGGTGTCGGCAACGCAAACGTCTAGCGGCATTTGGGGAAGGTCGTACACCTGCTCGCCGGCATCGTTTTGGAGCAGCTTGTTGCCTACCTGAGGCCCGTTACCGTGGCTGATTACCAAGTTGTAGCCCTGACGAAGTAGGAATACGATATTTTCGAGGGTGTCGGTAGCATTTTGCTCCTGCTCCTCAATCGTTCCGTGTTGGTTTCCACGTAGCAGCGCATTTCCACCTAGTGCAATAACGGCTAGCTTTTTTTTACTCATATAGTTTACTGATAGCTGTTAGATAGGTCGTTATTAAGCCGAACAAGCGCCCGAATGAGCGCCAGTTCGAGTGGAGACCTACATCATCCACCGAGCGCCAAAATTATACTTTTTTAACTTCAAACAATACGGCTACGGCAATAAAACCGCATTTTGCATTAAATATTCAAGCTAAATGTTTACTGTTTAACCTGTAATCGAAATATAATAGTGGGAATTTATGGAAAACCGCAACCATTTGGTGGAATAGCGGGCCGTTATATCGGATGGATTGGTGCTGTTTTGGCTGCGGCGGCCAGGCAAAGGGGGGCGCTGTAACGGGGGATTGCCATACGCGCACGGCCGGTGTTTTGGATTAGGTCCCGTTTTTTTTGGTGCGAGGGTGTTATGCTACGCCTAATCCTATGCGGGTGCTCATTATCTAGGGTGTAGGTGGTTTTTATCTTATTCCAACTCTTTTTTTGAGGTGCGATGAAAAAGACCTTTGTGTAACTTTGGGTATTCTTTGTGTTTTTTGTGGAATAGCTATACCACAAAAGACACAAAGCAGTCACAAAAGGCACAAAGCAAAATGCGCCAGCTAAGTGCGGTACGGATGCCGGTACGCCTGCACGGCTTACTCGACGAACCGTACCGTTGGAGCTTCAAATCGGATGCCGACCTACCTGTTGCTTTTTTTTAAGAAAAGGGCAGTAGATGGGTGCGCTTGTTTTAATTAGCTGAAAAGAAGTGGGATAAACAGTCGTAATGGCTTTACTTTCGCTCGTAAAGGAGGTAACTTGCCTGCTGCTCCATATAAATGGGGGTAGCCTGAAGTGGTAGGACGGTGAAGCCCCTTTTTTCTAGTAGATGATCGGTATTCGGGTAAGGATTAACATGAAAGCTTTTTAAAAATAGCTTGCGGTTTAACGCTGAAAAGCACAAAAAAGTAGCCATGGAAAAGCTTCTTCATTTGGGATATGTAACTATCTCGTATTTGCCAGTAGATAACTGCCTCGTTCAAACCTGGCATTCCTTCTGCATCGAAAAGGATTTTATTTCGATTCAAGAAAAATCTGCCGAATTTATTGAGGAGAATAAATGTCGGGCGTTTGTTTGCGATTGTACCAATGCAGAAGCGCTACAAATCGATGCGATAAAATGGTTAGTCTACGTGCTTGTGCCAAGGCTTAAACGGGCAGGCATTAACGTTGTCGAGGTGGTGCAGCCTCGGAATGCCTGTGCCCATCTTGCTATAGGGTATATCGAAAATAAAATTGGCTCGTTCATGCGGTTTCACCAAACTGTCGAGCAGGCCCTGAATACGGTTCGTAGCGTAAAGAGCAGCTAGCACGCTGCATACTGGCCAGTACCCTCACGTCGTAGGAGCCGTTCGGCTCGCATCCATTTATTTTATTTAGGTAGGTAGCTCGCAACGCTGTATGGCCGGTTGCCCGCTGGGGAGGTTACGGCCTGTCGGGTTGAGCTAAATATTAAGGAAGTTGTTGAAAAAAAGAGGTGTTTTCTTACTAATATATGCTAAAAGTGCTATTTTAGCGGAGTCTTTGGTTATTTAAACATAAAAAACATAGCCGATGAAGAACGAGTATTCAAAAGTAATTCCGCAGGAGGTGCTCGATAAGGTGAACGCCAAGCTGCAGGAGTGTTACAACGAGCTTAAGCCATTTGGGGTAGAGCTGCCACAAAGCAAGAGGGACGAGCTGCCCCGCTTGGGTGTTAGGAACACGGGCAAGGTAAGCAGCATCACTACCGAAATGAATTCGGCACCGGAGTATGCTCCGCCAATGTTTTCGTTAGTAGAGGTTAACAAAGATTTTAAGGTGATAACCGACCTTGAGCCGATTGCCTCTAAAATTGCAAGCCTCGGCATGCTGGTTGACGATACCCTTATTGTTGCCGGTAGCGAGGCGTTGGAAGGATGCATGGACTACTACTGCTCGGTAAAGCGCTTTGCCGTAAAGGACGATCCAAAGGCTCAGGCTATCTTCGATAGGCTTAGCCCGATGTTCTCGCATAAGACGGTGGCTAAAAAGCCTAGCAAGTAGCCGGTAAACAGGTGTAGGCCACGAGGCACGCTTCGTTAATGGCCCTCAAAACGATTGGCTTCGTCTATATACAGTAGGCGAAGCCTTTATTATATCCAGTACAAGCTACCGCCGATTTGCCCTGATGTGGAACGCATCCCACAATTTTGGTAATTGATTCAGCTCCGAAGCGAATGCATTCCCAAACTTTGGTAAT